>NZ_LZIZ01000175.1:0-908 GCF_001666915.1 Mycobacterium sp. E3339
CCGTGGCCCTCGGCCGCGCCGAGCGTCATGACGCAATGGATGTCGGGGTCGCCCTCGATGTCCACCCGATAGGTCGCGTCGAACTCCGATGTCGGCCAGCCGGGCGCGACATCGCGGGCCATCCGGATCACGTGCTCGATCACGATGGCCTCGCGGCCGTTGACCACGCCCGCGGCCCGGGTTCGCACGGCACCGCAGGTGCCCGCCTTGATGGTGCCGAACGCCACCTCGATGTCGCGGTCGGTCAACTCGCGGTCCAGCGAACCGCGCACCTGCTCCACCTCGACACCCAGGCCGTTGGCCATCAGGAATATCGGTGCCTTCCAAGCCATCTCGATGAATCCGGGTGTCTTCAGCATGGGCTCGAAATCCAAGGGGCGACCGAATCCCATCCCGTCCATCATCACGTCGGCCACCGGGTAGTGGTCGTTGAGCGCGACCTCACTGGCCGTGATGGTGCGGATGCTCTTGGACTGCGTCGTCATCAGCAGGGCGAGCTGATCGGAGGCGAAACCCGGGAAGATGCCCGAGACGTAGAACGACGCGCCGCCGGCCTTGGCGGCCGCCTCGAGCTGGTCGCGCCAGTCCGGGGCGAAATACGCCGGCGGGTAGACGAGGCTCGTCGACGATGTCGACACCACGTTGACGCCGGCCCGCAGCAGCCGCAGGTAGTCGGGCACCGCGGCCCCGTCGCGTTCGGGCCCGCTCGCCGCGTACACCACGCAGTCGGGCGCCAGGGAGATCAGCGCATCGGCGTCGTTGGTGGCCGTCACGCCCAGGGGCTTGCCGCCGGCCAACTCGCCGGCGTCCTTACCGACCTTGTCCGCCGAATGCACCCACACGCCGACCAGGTCCAGATCCGGGCGACGCGCGATGGTACGGATGGCGATCGACCCGATGCCACCCGT
>NZ_LZIZ01000176.1:0-11064 GCF_001666915.1 Mycobacterium sp. E3339
CGGGCCGTAGGCGTCGAGCATCACCCGGCCGGGCGCCGCCCACCGGTTGACCACGTCGGCCGGGCAGGCCTCCCCGGCCACCACCAGGGCGGTGGACTCCAATCCGTCCGCCGGCAACATCGCGACCGAGGACGGGGTCTGGGTGAGGACGCTGACCTTCTCCGCGACCAGCAGGTCGTGCAGGTCCTCCGGAGAGCTCGCCACCGACTCGGGCACCACCAGCAGGCGCCTGCCGCGCAGCAGGGCGCCGAAAATCTCCCACACGGAGAAGTCGAAGGCCGCGGAGTGGCACTGCGTCCACACCTGTCCCTTCGGCAGGCCGGCGTCCAGCGACTCGATCAGCCAGGTGACGTTGAGATGAGGAATGGCAACGCCTTTGGGGGTTCCGGTGGTTCCGGAGGTGTAGATGATGTAGGCGATGTTCTCCGCGGCCGGCGCGGGCAGCGCGGTGTTGGGCTGGGTCTCGACGGCGGGGTCGTGCACGTCGACGACCAGCAGGTCACGCCCCTCGAGCCGCGAACGCAGATCCGCCAGGGTGATCACGGCGCTCACCGCCGCGTCCTCGAGCACGAACTCCATGCGCGCCGCGGAGTGCGCCGGGTCGATCGGCACGTAGGCGGCTCCGGTTTTGAGCACCGCGAGCATCGCCACGACCGCGTCGGCGCAGCGGGGGAACATCACCGCTACGCAGTCACCCGGCCCCACCCCATGTCCGGCCAGCAGGTGCCCCAGCCGGTTGGAGGCCTCGTCGAGTTCGGCATAGGTCAACGACTTGGCGGAGCAGGTCACCGCCAGGGCGTCGGGCGCGGCCTGCACGTGCTCGGCGAACGCCACCGGGATCGACACCGGCGCGGGCACCGGCTCGGTCAAGGCCGCCCGGTTGCTCCACTCGTCGAGCCTGGCCGGCTCGTCGGCGGCCAGCAGGTCGATCGAGGACAGCCACCGCTCCGGGTCGGCGGTCATCTCCTCCAGCACCTGCTGCATCCGCGCCGCGAGGTCGGCGACGCCGAAGTCCGCGAACGGCTGGCCCGGTCCGGCGGTGGACAGGAAAAGCTGGTCGCCCGCGCCGAGGAAGAACAGGCTGAAATGCCCCACGGGCCCGTGGTTGGTGTAGGTGGCCGTTGCCGGGGAGCCGGCCAGGTCCAGGGTCAGCCGCATCGGGATGAAGTTGATGCCGACCCGGGTCGCGGCCTGCCTCAGCCCGTCGCTTTCGAGGGTGTGCACCGGAAATCGCTGATGGTGCAACAACTCCCGGATCCGGATGTCGACATGCTTGCAGAAATCGGCGACAGTCGACGTGGGGGACGTGCTCAGGACCAGCGGCACGACGCCGGCGAACATCCCGGGCAGGGTCTTCGATTCCGGACGCACCCGCCGGCTCACCGGGAAGTCGAGGGCCACCTCCGAACCGCTCCCCGACCACGCCCGCACCAGGAGCGCGCAGGCGGCGGTGGTAACGGAGAACCGGCGGATGCCCAGCTTCTTGGACAGTTCCTTGATCCGGGTGGTGACGGAGGGGTCCAACTGGACGGACGCCGACGGCGAGTAATGGTCCTTGCCGCGCGGGCCGTCGGTGGGCCGCTCGACCCATCCGCTTTCGGGCGGAAGGTTGTTGCTCCAATACTCCTGATCTTCCAGATACTCGGCGGACGCTTCGTATTCGGCCTCCAGGTTCACCAAATCCTGCGTCGATCCGAAATAGGCGTCGGGAATGGCCTTTCCGGTCACCATGGCCGAATAAATGGTCGAAACCCGACGGCACACCAGCGCCATACCCAATCCATCAATTGCTATGTGGTGGCAGCAACCGAACAAATAAAACTCTTCAGCCTGTGTCTGGAATAACACGAATTTGAAGAGCTGACCGTTCAACGCCATCGGGGTGCGCTGGATCGACGACGACATCGCGCGGGCTTCCGCCACGGGGTCGGGCGAGGCCGTGAGGTCGTGGAAGGTCAGCTCGATGTGCGGGTAATCGATCGGTTTCTGGACAACCTGGCCGTCCACCTCGAAAAACGACACCCGGCCGGATTCGGCCTCCGACACCGCCTGCGTGATGGCGCGCTCGAGGGCCGCACGGTCTACCGGGCCCTCGATCTTCACCAAAAGCCCAAGTTGCCACTCCGTGCCGACGTAGCCCGTTTCCTGCGAAAGCCAGATGTCCAGCTGCCCGCGCGTCAGCGGAAGTGCGCGATCACCATCTCCCATCGACTCCCCCAAAGCTCCACCCGCCCCATACCCCGACTCGTTACTGCTCAAAACCCCGGCCCGTTGCGAGCTTGTCCCGCAGGCTCTTTGGCCGAATGTCGGGCCAGTTCTGTTCGATGTACTCCAGGCACGCGGCCCGGTCCGTCTCCCCGTACACCACTCGCCAGCCGGCGGGAACGTCGGCGAAGGCCGGCCACAGGCTGTGTTGCTCCTCGTCGTTTACCAAGACGTAAAAACTACCGTTGTCGTCGTCGAACGGGTTGATGCTCACAATTCTCCAGAGACGTCTAGTTGACACGAGTGGAACGGTTCCAAACCATACTGGAGGCACCACCGTGCGTCCGAGGTTTGGACAAAGTTCCCCGTGCGACCTCTCAGGCTCTTAACGCTGCCTAAAAATTGGGCTGGTGCAGGCTGCGCAGCTGCCGCCGTTGGCTGCTGTGAGCTGCGACAATGGCTTACCGATGCGGCTCGCGATTGGGCGGGCTCGGCCTTCGAGGACGATGCAATTGTGGGTGCTTGTCGTCGCTCAGCCTACCGACCCGAAAGCCGCCGGGAAAATCACCACGCGGGGGGCCCGCGACGACGCCGGCGGCGCCGCGGAAGGGGGCCAGGGGGCCCACCCGGCCGCGGGCCGCCCGGACGTCCCTCGCGCGCCCGCCGGGGCGCCCGTGAGCGACCCGTCCGGCCGGCGGCCGACATGCGTTACGCACGCGGTATGCATTACGATCCCGTATCTCCTTGTCGAAGGCCCGATACGGAGAGGATCGGCGTGGTTTACTCATGAAGACACTGGTCACGCCCGCCGGGGGGCAGGGCTCGTACGAGGCACCGAAGAACGACTAGGCTGCGACGTACACCGCGTTCGATGTGCCGCAGGCTGGCGTCGCGATCGCCATGTAACAGTTTGTCCGGGCCGGCGGATATGGCAAGAGACGTCCAAATGGGGTAGAAGGGGGTGCGGTGGTCGAACCCGACGTGCGGGCCCGGCCCGATATCACCATCACGAAAGGCCGCGACATTAGCCAACCGACTAGTCGTCGACGCCGTTTTCTGCCCTTTGGTCGCCGATCGTCAGCCGAGGCCACCGAACGGCGGACCATTCCGCGGGAGAACCGTCGAAGCCAGGAACCGGCGATTCTGAAATTCCTGAAGCATGCGTGGATTCCGTTGGTCATCGTGGCGGTCGTCGCGGCCGGCGGTTTGACCGTTTCGCGCCTGCACGGAATTTTCGGATCGGAAAAGCGCCCGTCGTATGCCGACACCCGACAGCAAGACACCAAACCGTTTAACCCCAAGCACGTGAAGTACGAGGTTTTCGGCCCGCCCGGGACCACGGCCGACATCAGCTATTTCGACGCCAACGGCGAACCGCAGCACATCAACGGTATACCCCTCCCGTGGAGCTTCGACATCGCCACCAACCTCCCTTCCATCGTGGGAAACGTTGTGGCACAAGGCGATAGCGAAAGTCTCGGTTGCCGTATACTCGTGGACGGCGTGGTCAAAACCGAGAAGATCTCAAACGAGATGAATGCGTTCACCTATTGCGTGCTGACGGCGACATGAGTAACCGGGATTTGGCGACGGAACCGACGTCTCCACCATTCTTCGCACGGATGATCCGCCGATTCTCCGTGCCGATCATTTTGGGATGGCTGGCGATCGCCGTCCTCATCAGCATCGGCGTTCCGTCCCTGGAGCAGGTCGAGCAGGAGCGCGCCGTACCGCTGAATCCGATCGGTGCGCCGTCGTTCAAGGCGATGGAACGCCTGGGCACCGATTTCAAGGAAACCAACACCGGCGCCCTGGCCATGATCCTGTTGGAGGGTCAGCAGCCCCTCGGCGACGACGCGCACCTGTACTACGACCGGCTCGTCAAGCAACTGGAAGCCGATCACCAGCACGTGCAGCACGTCCAGAACTTCTGGGGCGACCCGCTCACCAGGGGCGCCGCGCAAAGCGCCGACGGCAAGGCCGCCTATGTGCAGGTGAACCTCAACGGCATCCAGGGCGGCAGCGCCGGCGACCAGTCCGTGGCGGCGATCCGAAAGATCGTGCAGCAGGCGGACCCGCCGCCGGGTCTCAAGGTCTACGTCACCGGCCCGGCCCCGATCATCGCCGACATGAATATCGCCGGGCAGAAGACCGTCGCGCTGGTCACCCTGGTGAGCCTGGCGGTCATCTTCATCACCCTGCTGCTGGTCTACCGCTCGGTTGTCACCGTAATTCTTCTGCTATTGATAGTCGGGCTGGAATTGCAAATCGCCCGGGGAATGGTCGCATTACTGGGCCATTTGGGCATCGTCGGCCTTACCACCTTCGCCGTCAACCTATTGGTGGCCGCGGTGATTGCGACGGGTACGGACTACGGAATATTCTTCGTCGGCCGATATCAAGAAGCGCGGTGGGCCGGTGAAAGCCGGGAAATGGCGTTCTTCACCACCTACGCCAGCGTGGCCAAGGTCGTCCTGGCCTCGGGTCTGACCATCGCCGGGGCCGTGCTGTGCCTCAGCTTCACCCGGTTGCCGTATTTCCAGCCCCTGGGCATCCCGTGTGCCGTCGGCATCTCGATCGCCGTACTCGTCGCGTTGACGCTGGGGCCGGCGCTGATCGCCGCCGGCGCCCGGTTCGGGCTGTTCGAGCCCAAGCGGGCTATCACGGTGCACCGGTGGCGCCGGATCGGCACGGCCATCGTCCGGTGGCCCGCGCCCATTCTCATCGCGACGATGGCCGTCGCGCTCATCGGGTTGCTGACCCTGCCGAACTACCGGCCCAGCTACGACGACCAAAAGTTCATTCCCGCAAGCATTCCCGCGAACGTGGGGTTCGCGGCCGCCGAGCGGCACTTCCCCGGGTCGCGGATGGCGATGCCCGAGATCCTCCTGGTCGAGACCGATCACGATCTGCGCAATCCGGCCGACATGCTGGTGATCAACAAGCTGGCCAAGGGCGTGCTCGCGGTCCCGGGCATCGCGTCGGTGCAGACCGTCACCCGCCCCGAGGGGGCACCGCTTCAGCACACGACGATCCCCTGGATCCTCAGCATGGGCCAGGCCAGCCAGCTGCAGAACATGGCGTTCCAGAAGGACCGCATGGACGACATGCTCAAGCAGGCCAACGAGATGGGCAAGATGATCGCCGTCATGCAGCACATGCTGGACCTGATGCGCGAGCTGGTCGCCACGACTCATCAGATGGTCGCCAAGACGCACGAAATGCAGGAAATCACAAGCGAATTGCGCGACCACATCTCGGACTTCGAGGACTTCTTCCGACCGGTCCGCAGCTACTTCTATTGGGAGCGGCACTGCTACGACATCCCGATCTGCTTCTCGTTCCGATCCATCTTCGACGCGATCGACGGCGTTGACGAGGTCAACGACAAGTTGCGCGATCTGGTCGGAAATCTCGATCAGCTCGACGCGCTGTTGCCGCAACTGGTGATGCAGATCCCGCCGATGATCGAGACCATGCAGAGCATGCGCACCATGATGCTGACCATGCACAGCACCATGTCCGGCGTGATGGGACAGATGGATTCGAGCGCCAAGGACCCCAGCGCCATGGGGCAGGCCTTCGACGCGTCCCGCAACGACGACTCCTTCTACCTGCCGCCGGGCATCATCAACGGCTCGGACGCCTTCAAGCGGATCATGAGCGTGTTCCTGTCCCCGGACGGCAAAGACGTTCGCCTGCTCATCTCGCAACGCGGTGACCCGGCGACGCCCGAGGGGCTCTCACGTGTCGAGGCGATCAAGACGGCGGCCGAGGAGTCGCTCAAGGGCACGCCCCTGGAGAATTCGAAGATCTATCTCACCGGCACCGCATCGATCACCAAGGACTTGGTGGACGGTTCGAAATTCGACCTGCTGATCGCCGGGGTCTCCGCGCTCTGCCTGATCTTCATCATCATGCTGATCATGACGCGAAGTTTCATCGCCGCCATGGTCATCGTCGGCACGGTATTGCTTTCGCTGGGAGCCTCATTCGGTCTGGCGGTGCTCGTCTGGCAGGACATTCTGCACATCCAGTTGCACTGGACCGTGCTATCCACCTCGGTGATCGTGCTGCTAGCGGTCGGGTCTGACTACAACCTGCTTCTCGTCTCACGAATGAAGGAGGAGATCGCCGCCGGCATCAACACCGGCATCATTCGCGCGATGGCCGGTACCGGAAAGGTCGTGACCAACGCGGGCTTGGTGTTCGCGTTCACCATGGCCTCGATGGTGGCGAGCGACCTGCGCAGCATCGGTCAGGTCGGTACCACCATCGGCATGGGCCTGCTGTTCGACACGCTGATCGTCCGCGCGTTCATGACGCCGTCGGTCGCCGCGTTGCTCGGACGCTGGTTCTGGTGGCCGCAACAGGTGCGTCCCCGCCCGGCCAGTTCCATGCTCCGGCCGACCGGTCCCCGCCCGTTGGTTCGTTCCCTGTTGTTGAAGCAGCCGCTCTGAGCGGCGGGTCCAGTTGAGTAACGGGACGGCGCAATCGTGGGGAACATCGTGACGCAGGACAGCAGCGGCCGTTTGGGGTCCGCATGACCACCGAACGGACCCGGCACCCCGTCGTCGCGCGGTCGATCCGCCGGCTCGCGGTGCCGATCATCCTCGCGTGGGTGGGCCTGACGCTGGTGGTCACCCTGTTCGTGCCGTGGCTGGAGACCGTCGGTCGGGAGCATTCCGTTCCGTTGGCCCCGCAGGATGCGCCGGCCGTACAGGCGATGCAGCGCATGGGGCGGGACTTCAAAGAGTCGGACTCGGACAGCTTCGCGATGCTCGTGCTGGAGGGGCAGTCGCAGCTCGGTGACGAGGCCCATGAGTATTACGACCATTTGGTCCGGGAGCTCAAGGCCGACCCCAAGCACATCGAGCACGTGCAGGATCTGTGGGGCGATCGACTCACCGCGGCGGGCGCGCAAAGCCCCGACGGCAAGGCCGTTTACGTCCAGTTGAACCTCGCCGGCAACCAGGGCACCACCCTGGGCCAGGACTCGATCGCCGCGGTCCGGCAGATCATCGCGAAGAATCCGCCGCCGCCGGGGCTCAAGGCCTATGTCACCGGCCCGGCCGCGCTGATTTCGGACATGCAGAGCAGTGGTGACCGCTCCATCCTGAAGATGACGCTGATCGGCGCCGTCATCATCTTTGCCGTCCTGATGTTCGTCTACCGCTCGATCACCACGGTGATCATGTTGCTGTTGACGGTCGGGATCGAGGTCTTCGCCGCCCGCGGGATCATCGCCTTCCTCGGCGACAACGGCGTGGTTCAGCTGTCCACGTTCGCCATCAACCTGCTGGTGGCGCTAGCGATGGCCGCCGGCACGGACTACGGAATCTTCTTCTTCGGCCGCTACCAGGAGGCGCGCCAGGCCGGCGATGACCGGGAGACCGCGTTCTACACCACCTATCAGGGGGTGGCCCCGGTCGTCTTGGGGTCCGGTTTGACGATCGCCGGCGCGATGTTGTGCCTGAGTTTCACGCGGATGCCCATCTTCCAGACCATCGGTGTGCCTTGTGCGGTGGGCATGTTCGCTTCGGTCGTGATCGCGCTGACGCTGGTGCCGGCGGTGCTGACGCTCGGCAGCGGCTTCGGCCTCTTCGACCCCACCCGCCAGATCGGCTTCGGCCGGTGGCGCCGGATCGGCACCGCGATCGTCCGCTGGCCCCTGCCCATCCTCGTCGCGACCATCGCCATCGCACTGGTCGGTCTGGTCACGCTGCCCGGCTACAAGACCAGCTACAACGACCGGCTGTACATCCCCCGCGACATCCCGGCGAACGTCGGCTACGCGGCCGCCGACCGCCACTTCTCCCAGTCGCGGATGATGCCGGAGATCCTGATGATCGAAGCCGACCACGACATGCGAAATCCCGCGGATTTCCTTGTGCTGCACCGCCTTGCCAAGGGCATCTTCAACGTCAAGGGGATCTCGCGCGTGCAGGGCATCACCCGCCCCGAGGGGACGCCGATCCAGCACACCTCGATCCCGTTCCTGCTGAGCATGCAGAACGCGACGATGAGTCAGGACATCAGATACGTCCAAGCCCGCACGAAAGACATGCTCGCGCAAGCAGATCTGATCGGCCAGCAGATCGCGACGATGAAGCGCCTGTACGAATTGCAGAAGAAACTCACCGGCATCACGCATGACTCGATCATGAAGACCCACGAGATGACGGTCATCGTCAACGAGTTGCGCGACGACATGGCGAATTTCGAGGACTTCTTCCGGCCCATCCGCAGCTATTTCTACTGGGAGCGGCACTGCTACGACATCCCGATCTGTTGGTCGCTGCGCGCCATCTTCGAAACCTTCGACGGCGTAGACATTTTGAGCGACAAACTCAAGGATCTCCTCGTCGACCTCGACCACATGGATCGGCTGATGCCCGAGCTGCTCGCGCAATATCCGCCGATGATCGCCATGGCCGAGGACATGAAGGCGATGCTGCTGACCAACTACAGCACCATGTCGGGCGTCATCGGGCAGATGACCAGTAACAGCAAGGACGCCATGGCCATGGGCGAGGCGTTCGACGCGGCCAAGAACGACGATTCCTTCTATCTGCCGCCCGAGATCTTCAACAACGCCGACTTCAAGAAGGCGATGGCCAACTTCTTGTCCCCGGACGGGAAGGCGGCGCGGTTCATCATTTCGCACCGGGGCGACCCCGCCACGCCGGAGGGCGTGGGGCGGATAAACCAGATCCGCACGGCAGCCGAGGAGGCGCTGAAGACGACCCCGCTGGAGAGCGCCAAGATCTACATTGCCGGGACGGCGTCGACCTTCAAGGATTTCCGGGACGGATCCCAATACGACCTGTTCATCGCCGGGGTGGGTGCGCTCTGCCTGATTTTCATCATCATGCTCATCATCACGCGAAGTTTCGTGGCCGCCTTGGTGATTGTGGGCACGGTCGCAGTTTCGCTGGGCGCCTCGTTCGGCATGTCGGTGCTCATCTGGCAGTACGTGCTGGGCGTCAAGCTGCACTGGATGGTGCTGCCGATGTCGGTGATCGTCCTGTTGGCGGTTGGGTCTGACTACAACCTGCTGCTGGTGTCCCGGATGAAAGAGGAGATCGGCGGCGGAATCCGGACGGGCATCATCCGGGCGATGGGCGGCACCGGCAAGGTCGTGACGAACGCGGGCTTGGTGTTCGCGTTCACCATGGCCTCGATGGTGGCGAGCGACCTGCGAATCATCGGTCAGGTGGGTACCACCATCGGCCTCGGGCTATTGTTCGACACCCTGGTGGTGCGGTCGTTCATGACACCCACCATCGCCGCCCTGCTGGGGCGCTGGTTCTGGTGGCCACAGGTGGTGCGTCCGCGCCCGGCCAGCCGGATGCTTCGGTCCGAGGGGCCGCGTCCGTTGGTGCGCTCGCTGCTGCACCGTGAATCCGACTACGACGAAACGCCCACGGCGGAGATCCCGGTCTCGAGGCCGTCCCGCTAGGCGGGTGTCGCCCGCCCGGCCGCCGGCGCCAAAACCGCAATCGGCACCGGTGATCCAGAGATAATGACCGATATCCCTGCAAGTCGATCTGGACGACCGAAACCTAGGACCGCAATGAAGTTTGCCCTGGCCTGCTACGGAACTCGCGGCGATGTCGAGCCTTCGGTGGCGGTCGGCCGGGAGTTGGTCCGCAGGGGGCACGAGGTGCGCCTGGGGGTGCCCCCCGAACTCGTCGGCTTCGCCGAGACCGCCGGGCTGACGGCGGTCCCCTACGGCCCGGAAGTGCATGACTTCCTCGACGAGCAGTTTCTGCGCAACATGTGGACGGATTTCTTCCGCAACGCGTGGAAGATCCGCGATCCGATCAGGCTGGTGCTCAAGGTCTGGGACCCGATCATCCGCTATTGGGACGACATCAACGGCGCGCTGCTGTCGCTGGCCGACGGCGCCGACATGCTTTCCAGCGGCCTCAATTTCGAGCAGGCCGCCGCGAATGTTGCTGAGTACTACCACATTCCGTTCGCCACCATGCACCACTTCCCCATGCGGCCCAACGGGCAGCTCGTGCCGACCATTCCGGCGCCCGTGGTCCGCTCCACCATGACGCTGGTCGACTGGCTGTTCTGGCGCTCGACGAAGGACGTCGAGAACGCGCAGCGCCGCGAATTGGGCCTGCCGCCGGCGACCCGTCCGGCGCCCCGCCGGATCGCCCAACGCCGATCCCTGGAAATCCAGGGCTACGACGACGTGTGCTTTCCCGGGCTGGCGCGGGAATGGTCGAAATGGGACGGCCGCCGGCCCTTTGTCGGCGCCCTGACCATGGAGATGACGACCGACACCGACGATGAGGTCGCCTCGTGGATAGCCGCGGGAACACCGCCGATTTGCTTCGCCAGCGGCAGCATCCCGGTCGAATCCCCCACCGAGATGGTCGAGATGATCAGCACCGCCTGCACCCAATTGGGCGAACGCGCACTGATCTGCGCCGGCGGGTCGGATTTCAGCGAAGTCCCGCACTTCGACCACGTCAAGGTGGTGGGGGCGGTGAATTACGCGAAGATCTTCCCCGCCTGCCACGCGGTGGTCCACCACGGCGGCTCGGGCACCACGGCCGCCAGCCTGCGTGCCGGCGTTCCCACGTTGATTCTTTCGATGGACGTCAACCAAACCCTGTGGGGCGGTCAGGTCAAGCGATTGAAGGTGGGCACCACCCGGCGATTTTCGGCCACCACGCAAAAATCACTGGTGACGGACCTGCGACGCATTCTCGCGCCGGATTACGTCGCCCGTGCCCGCGAGATCGCCACCCGAATGACGAGTCCCAGCGAAAGCGTCGCGAAGGCCGCGGACCTCGCGGAAAACTTCGCCAGCCTGAGGCGTTATGCCTGATCAGCGCT
>NZ_LZIZ01000177.1:0-16744 GCF_001666915.1 Mycobacterium sp. E3339
CGGAATGATCTGCCCGACCACGCCGAGCGGCTCGTGGAAGTGGTAGGCGACGGTGTCGTCGTCGATCTGGGACAGCGAACCCTCCTGCGCGCGCAGCGCCGCCGCGAAATACCGGAAATGGTCGGCCGCCAACGGGATGTCGGCGGCCAGCGCCTCGCGCACCGGTTTGCCGCTGTCCCAGATCGACGACGACACCGTCGCCTACCACTTCCACGAGCCGCTCGGCGTGGTCGGGCAGATCATTCCGTGGAACTTCCCGATCCTGATGGCCGCCTGGAAGCTGGCGCCCGCCCTCGCCGCCGGCAACGCGGTGGTGCTCAAGCCCGCCGAGCAGACCCCGGCCTCGGTGCTCTACCTGATGTCGCTCATCGGGGACCTGCTGCCCGCCGGAGTGGTCAACGTGGTCAACGGGTTCGGCGCGGAGGCCGGCAAGCCGCTGGCCTCGAGCAACCGGATCGCCAAGATCGCGTTCACCGGCGAGACCACCACCGGGCGGCTGATCATGCAATACGCCTCCCAGAACCTGATCCCGGTGACCCTGGAGCTGGGCGGCAAGAGCCCCAACATCTTCTTCAACGACGTGATGGCGCGCGGCGACGACTTCCAGGACAAGGCGCTCGAGGGCTTCACCATGTTCGCCCTCAACCAGGGCGAGGTGTGCACCTGCCCGTCGCGCAGCCTGATCCAGGCCGACATCTACGACGAGTTCCTCGAGCTGGCCGCCATCCGGACCAAGGCGGTCCGCCAGGGCGACCCGCTGGACAGCGAAACCATGCTGGGGTCGCAGGCGTCGAACGACCAGTTGGAAAAGATCCTGTCCTACATCGCGATCGGCCAGGACGAGGGCGCCAAGGTGATCACCGGCGGCGAGCGGGCCGAGCTCGGCGGCGACCTGTCCGGCGGCTACTACATGCAGCCGACGATCTTCTCGGGCAACAACGGCATGCGGATCTTCCAGGAGGAGATCTTCGGGCCGGTGGTGGCGGTGGCGCCGTTCGCCGACTACGACGACGCGATCGCGATGGCCAACGACACCCTCTACGGCCTGGGCGCGGGCGTTTGGAGCCGCGACGGCAACACCGCCTACCGGGCCGGCCGCGACATCCAGGCCGGCCGGGTGTGGGTCAACTGCTACCACGTGTATCCGCCGCACGCGGCGTTCGGCGGTTACAAGCTGTCCGGCTTCGGGCGCGAGTGCCACAAGATGGCGCTCGAGCACTACCAGCAGACCAAGAACATGCTGGTGTCCTACTCGGACAAGGCGCTCGGTTTCTTCTGATGGCTCCGGACCCCGTCACCGGGGTGGTCATCACCGCCCCCGCCGCCGAACTGCTGGAGCGACTGCAACAGCGGCACGGCCCGGTGATGTTCCACCAGTCCGGCGGCTGCTGCGACGGGTCGTCGCCGATGTGCTACCCGCGCGGGGACTTTCTGGTCGGTGACCGCGACGTCCTGCTCGGCGTCCTCGACGTCGGTGACGGGGTGCCGGTGTGGATTTCGGGCCCGCAGTACGAGACCTGGAAGCACACCCAGCTGGTGATCGACGTGGTCCCCGGCCGCGGCGGCGGCTTCAGCCTGGAGGCGCCCGACGGGCTGCGGTTCCTGTCGCGCGGCCGGGTCTTCAGCGACGACGAGCAGGCCGGGCTGCGGGCCGCGCCGGTGATCACCGGCGCCGATTACGAGCGCGGCGAGCGCCCGTCGGCGCGCGGCCGGGTGGTGGCCGACGCGGCGCTGCGAACGTGCCCTCCGGGTCGGTGACCGCAGTAGTGTCGAAAGTGTGATCCCGCTGCCGCGCCCGCGACTATTGGCCGGCGCCATGCTGATTGGCGCCGCCCTCGGGCTGCTGGCGGGGGTGGGATTCGCCGTCCCGGCCCACGGGGACGTCCGCCCGGCCGTCGCCCTGGCGTTGGTGGTGGGCATCCCCAGCGTGGTCGGGCTGGTGACCGTCCTCTTCTCCGGACGTCGATGGGTGACGATGCTGGGCGCGTTCGTCCTGTCGGTGGGGCCGGGCTGGTTCGGCGTGCTCGTCGCCCTTCAGGTGACGGCCGGTGGCTGACGAGGACACCCCGTCGAGCCCGGGGACCCAGTCATGGGTGCCGGACTTCTCCGATTCCGAGGAGGACACCGGGACGCAGTCGTGGGTGCCGGATTTCTCCGACGACGACGACACCGGCGAGCACCCGGCCGCCGCGAAGGACGAACCGGCCGAGCCGGCCGTCGCGGCGGACGATGACGAGGCCGAATCCGCCGTCGTGCCCGTGCAGCCGGTCACCGTCCCCGGGCGCTACCTCTACCTCAAGTGGTGGAAGCTGCTGTTGGTCATCCTCGGCGTCTGGTTCGTGGCGGCCGTCGTCGGGCTCGGCCTGTTCTATTGGTGGTACCACGCCGGCGACAAGACGCCGGCGTTGTTCGCGGTCCTGGTGTATGTGGTGGCGTGCGCCGTCGGCGGCGTGCTGCTCGCCATGGTGGAGGGCCGGCCGCTGGTCTCGGCGCTGTCGCTGGTGGTGATGTCGGGGCCGTTCGCCGCCCTGGCCGCCGCGGCGCCCATGGCTGGTTACTACCACTGCGCGCGCGTCGGCCACTGCCTGCTGGGCGTCGTTCCGTATTAACGCCCGGCCCGGGTGGCCATTAGGGTAGGGGCCGTGACCCATTTTGACGTCGTCGTCCTCGGGGCCGGTCCCGGTGGATATGTCGCAGCCATTCGCGCCGCACAGCTCGGCCTGAACACCGCAGTCGTCGAGCCGAAGTACTGGGGCGGCGTGTGCCTCAACGTCGGCTGCATCCCGTCCAAGGCGCTGCTGCGCAACGCCGAGCTGGTGCACATCTTCACCAAGGAGGCCAAGACGTTCGGCATGAACGGCGAGGCGACCTTCGATTACGGCACCGCCTTCGACCGCAGCCGCAAGGTGGCCGAGGGCCGGGTTGCGGGCGTGCACTTCCTGATGAAGAAGAACAAGATCACCGAGATCCACGGCTACGGCCGGTTCACCGACGCCAACACGCTCTCGGTCGAGCTCAACGACGGCGGCACCGAGAACGTCACGTTCGACAACGCCATCATCGCCACCGGCAGCAGCACCCGGCTGGTGCCGGGGACCTCGTTGTCGGAGAACGTGGTCACCTACGAGGAGCAGATCCTGTCCCGGGAGCTGCCCGAGTCGATCGTGATCGCCGGGGCCGGCGCGATCGGCATGGAGTTCGGCTACGTGCTGAAGAACTACGGCGTCGACGTGACCATCGTGGAGTTCCTGCCGCGGGCGCTGCCCAACGAGGACGCCGACGTGTCCAAGGAGATCGAGAAGCAGTTCAAGAAGCTGGGCATCAAGATCCTCACCGGAACCAAGGTCGAGTCGATCGACGACAACGGCTCCGAGGTGACCGTCGCCGTCAGCAAGGACGGCGAGAAGCAGGAACTCAAGGCCGCGAAGGTGTTGCAGGCCATCGGGTTTGCGCCCAACATCGAGGGCTTCGGGCTGGAGAAGACCGGGGTCGCGCTGACCGACCGCAAGGCCATCGGGATCAACGACTACATGATGACCAGCGTTCCGCACATCTACGCCATCGGCGACGTCACCGGCAAGCTGATGTTGGCCCACGTGGCCGAGGCGATGGGCGTGGTGGCGGCCGAAACCATCGCCGGCGCAGAGACTTTGGCGCTGGGCGACTACCGGATGCTGCCGCGGGCGACGTTCTGCCAGCCCCAGGTCGCCAGCTTCGGGCTGACCGAGCAGCAGGCCCGCGACGAGGGCTACGACGTCGTGGTGGCCAAGTTCCCGTTCACCGCCAACGGCAAGGCGCACGGCCTCGGCGACCCCAGCGGCTTCGTCAAGCTGATCGCCGACGCGAAACACCTCGAGCTGCTGGGCGGGCACCTGATCGGCCACGACGTGTCCGAGCTGCTGCCCGAGCTGACGCTGGCGCAGAAGTGGGACCTGACCGCTACCGAGCTGGCGCGCAACGTGCACACGCACCCGACGATGTCGGAGGCGCTGCAGGAGTGCTTCCACGGCCTGACCGGCCACATGATCAACTTCTGACGGACCCATGCGCAGCGACGTCGTTCTGGGGGCCGTGGGCGGCCTCGCCGCGGGCTATGTCCTGTGGCTGCTTGCCTTTTCGATCGCCGACGACAACGCGGCGGTGGGGCAGTGGGCGCCGACGGTGTTACTGGCCTCGCTCGCCCTGGCGGTCTGCGCGACGATGTGGGCGTCGTTGCTGCGGCGGCGCCGACAGTACGCGTGGTCGGGCTTCGGGTTCGGGCTGCCGGTGCCGCCGCTACTGCTGACGCTGGCCGTGTTCGCCAACGTCTACCTCTGACGGGTAGGGCCTAGCGGGGGTTGTCCAGCGGGATTGCCAGGGCCGACATGGTCGCGGCCAGGCCGTCGTATTGGCTTGCCAGCAAGCAGAATTCGATCAGCTGACGCCGGTCCAGGTGCTGGGCCAGCTGCTGCCAGGTGGCGTCGGTGATGGTGCGGTCCTTGACGAACTCGTCCGTCGCGGTCAGCAGCGCCTGCTGGCGCACGGTCAGCCGCGCCTCGACCGGCTCCAGCCGCTCGGGCCAGGCGAAGATCGCGGCCTGCAGGTCCGCGTCGAGCCCCTGCCTGGCGGCCATCCGGCGATGGTGCTGCAGCTCGTATTCGCACGAGCGCAGGTGCGCGACCCGCAGGATCACCAGCTCGGTGTCGATCGCCGGCAGCCGGCCGCGCAGCACGCGGCCGCTGTAGATGCTCCACACCAGGAACAGGAACTTGTTCTGGCCCAGCGTGGTGAACAGGTGCATCTCGGGCGCGCGGACCTTGCGGGCGGCCGACTTCGCGAGAATCCAGTTGATCAGCCCGAGTTCGCGCAACCGCCCCGACGGGATGCGGCCGTTTTCAGGCGCGGTCACGGTTGCTGCACCAGGTACGGGGAGACCGTGCTGCGGTGCTCGTCCAGGTCCAGGGCGCGCCCCAGCGCCGGGAACGCCCGCTGCGGGCAGTTGTCGCGCTCGCAGACGCGGCAGCCCGCGCCGATCGGTGTGGCGATATCACCCGACAAGTCGAGTCCTTCCGAGTAGACGAGCCGGTGCGCGTGGCGAAGCTCGCAGCCCAGCCCGATCGCGAAGGTTTTACCCGGCTGACCATACCGGGCGGCGCGGCGCTCCACGGTGCGGGCCACCCACATGTAGTTGCGGCCGTCGGGCATCTGGGCGATCTGCACCAGGATCTTGCCCGGGTTGGCGAACGTCTCGTACACGTTCCACAGCGGGCAGGTGCCGCCGCTGGACGAGAAGTGAAAACCGGTGGCGGACTGGCGTTTTGACATGTTGCCGGCCCGATCCACCCGGACGAACGAAAACGGCACGCCGCGCATCGACGGCCGCTGCAGCGTCGAAAGCCGGTGCGCGATGGTCTCGTAACTCACCGAGTAGAAGGAGGACAGCCGCTCGACGTCGTAACGGAAATTCTCCGCGACGTCATGGAATTGGCGGTAGGGCAGCACCGCGGCCGCGGCGAAGTAGTTGGCCAGCCCCAGCCGGGCCAGGGTGTGCGACTCGTCGCTGGTGAACTTGCCCTCCGCTACGAGGGCGTCGATCAGGTCGCCGTATTCGAGGTAGGCCAACTCGGCGGCCATCTTGAAAACCTGCTGCCCCAGCGAGAGGTGGTTGCTGATCTCCAGCGTCTTGGTGGCGGGGTCGAACCGGTGCAGCACGGTGTCGCCGAGATCGATGCGGCGGTTGATGTGCACCCCGTGCACCTCGGTCAGCCGGCGGTTCAGCTCGCGAGCCAGGTCGCCGTGGTGCATCCGCATCTGGATGGTCAAGTCTTCGGCGGCGGTGTCCAGCTCGTGCAGATAGTTCTGGCGTTGGTAGAAGTAGTCGCGGACCTCCTCGTGCGGCATGGTGATCGACCCGCTGCCGCTGCCGTCGGAGAACCGCTCCTCGGTGGCGGCCGCCAGCTGCGCGGTGGTGATCCGGTAGCGCCGGTGCAGGTTGACCACCGCCCGGGCCAGCCCGGGGTGCGCGGCGACCATCTCGGCCACCTCGGCGGGCTCGACGTCGATGTCCAGGTCGCGGTCCAGGGTGACCTCGCGCAGCTCGGCGACCAGCCGGGTGTCGTCCTGGGAGGCGAAGAACGTCGCATCCACGCCGAACACCTCGGTGATGCGCAGCAACACCGCCACCGTCAGGGGGCGAACGTCGTGCTCGATCTGGTTCAGGTAGCTCGGCGAGATATCCAGCATCTGCGCCAGGCCGGCCTGAGAGAACCCGCGCTCGTTGCGCAGCTGGCGGACGCGGGAGCCGACGAAGGTCTTGGACACTTTGCCCAGGGTACCGGGGTTGCTAAGCGGACGTTGGCAGAGTTCGCATGGGCGGCGTCCGCGTCGCAATTGGTTTTTGACCCAGGTGGTTGGCATGATTCGCTGCGGAGGCCCCAGGACTGGCCTGGGGTGCCCACGAGGAGGAAACGGGGAGCGAAGCCGTGAGCCTGGACAAAGAACTGATGCCGGTTCCCGACGGGCACCCCGACGTGTTCGACCGCGAATGGCCGCTGCGGGTCGCCGACATCGACCGCACCGGCCGGTTGCGGCTGGACGCGGCGTGCCGGCACATCCAGGACATCGGGCAGGATCAGCTGCGCGAGATGGGCTTCGAGGAAACACACCCGCTCTGGATCGTCCGCCGCACGATGCTCGACCTGATCCGCCCGATCGAATTCCAGGACATGCTGCGCTGCCGCCGGTGGTGTTCGGGCACCTCGAACCGCTGGTGTGAGATGCGAGTTCGCGTCGACGGGCGCAAGGGCGGCCTGATCGAGTCCGAGGCCTTCTGGATCAACATCAACCGCGAGACCCAGATGCCGTCGCGCATCTCCGACGACTTCCTCGCCGGGCTGCACAAGACCACGTCGATCGACCGGCTGCGCTGGAAGGGCTACCTGAAGCCGGGCAGCCGGGACGACGCCTCGGAGATCCACGAGTTTCCGGTCCGGGTCACCGACATCGACCTGTTCGACCACATGAACAACTCGGTGTATTGGAGCGTGATCGAGGACTACCTGGCCTCGCACCTGGAGCTGATGCAGCTTCCCCTGCGGATCACCATCGAGCACGAGGCGCCGGTTGCCCTCGGCGACAAGCTGGAGATCATTTCGCACGTGCACCCGCCCGGTTCGACCGATCTGTTCGGTCCCAACCTGGCCGATCGCACTGTTACAACGCTCACATACGCGGTCGGCGACGAGGCCAAAGCGGTCGCCGCGATCTTCACCCGATAGGGCAACCTTCACCCCCGTCAATTTCCATTCTGACCTGCGGATATGGGGTTACTGACCGGTAGATTCTGAAACGGTTAAGTTTCCGTTCAACTTCGCAAAATTCGCAAAATGGGGAGCAGTCGTTGCCGAAATTGGCAAATGAAACGGCTGGACCTGCGTCAACAGCTGTGCCATCGTCGAGTTAGCACACCAGCGAAGTTGAGCCTCTAGCTGCCGCCGGTGACGCGTTCACCTAACCAGTAGTGAAGATCGTTGAAGGAGCATGCCCAATGTCTGCCGTTGGCACCCCCAAGAGCGCCGAAGAGATCAAGAAGGACTGGGACACCAACCCGCGCTGGAAGGGTGTCACCCGCACCTACAGCGCCGAGGACGTCGTCGCCCTGCAGGGCACCGTGGTCGAGGAGAACACCCTGGCCCGCCGCGGCGCCGAGGTCCTCTGGAGCCAGTTGCACGACCTCGAGTTCGTCAACGCGCTCGGCGCGCTGACCGGCAACATGGCCGTCCAGCAGGTCCGCGCCGGCCTGAAGGCCATCTACCTGTCGGGTTGGCAGGTCGCCGGTGACGCCAACCTGTCCGGTCACACCTACCCCGACCAGAGCCTGTACCCGGCCAACTCGGTGCCGCAGGTCGTGCGCCGGATCAACAACGCGCTGTTGCGCGCCGACCAGATCGCCAAGGTCGAGGGTGACACCTCGGTGGAGAACTGGCTGGCGCCGATCGTCGCCGACGGCGAGGCGGGCTTCGGTGGCGCGCTCAACGTCTACGAGCTGCAGAAGGCGATGATCGCCGCGGGCGTCGCGGGGTCGCACTGGGAGGACCAGCTCGCCTCGGAGAAGAAGTGTGGTCACCTCGGTGGCAAGGTGCTGATCCCGACCCAGCAGCACATCCGCACGTTGACCTCGGCCCGCCTGGCGGCCGACGTGGCCGACGTGCCGACCGTCGTGATCGCCCGGACCGACGCCGAGGCGGCCACGCTGATCACCTCGGACGTCGACGAGCGCGACCAGCCGTTCATCACCGGTGAGCGGACCAAGGAAGGCTTCTACCGGGTGCGCAACGGCCTCGAGCCCTGCATCGCCCGGGCCAAGGCCTACGCGCCGTACTCGGACCTGATCTGGATGGAGACCGGCACCCCGGACCTGGAGCTGGCGGCGAAGTTCGCCGAGGGCGTCAAGGCCGAGTTCCCCGACCAGCTGCTGGCCTACAACTGCTCGCCGTCGTTCAACTGGAAGAAGCACCTCGACGACGCGACCATCGCCAAGTTCCAAAAGGAGCTGGGCGCAATGGGATTCAAGTTCCAGTTCATCACGCTGGCCGGCTTCCACGCGCTGAACTACTCGATGTTCGATCTGGCCTACGGCTACGCCCGCAACCAGATGACCGCGTACGTCGAGCTGCAGGAGCGCGAGTTCGACGCCGAGGAGCGCGGTTACACCGCGACCAAGCACCAGCGCGAGGTCGGTGCGGGATACTTCGACCGCATCGCCACCACCGTCGACCCCACTTCGTCGACGACCGCGCTGACCGGCTCCACCGAAGAGGGTCAGTTTCACTGATCGTCTGCGGAGCCGAGCAGTCGCGAAATCGCACCGCTGCGATCCAGATTGTGCGAATCAGCGCCTGCTGACCGTGAAGTAGCATTGGCCCCGCCCAGCGAACCTGGGCGGGGCCTATTGCGGTGCAAGACGATACGACACCGAAAGAGATGACAGTGAGCGACGCAGCGATTCAGCGGGTAGGGGTGGTCGGGGCCGGCCAGATGGGGTCCGGCATCGCCGAGGTCTCGGTCCGCGCCGGTGTCGACGTGACGGTGTTCGAGACCACCGAGGCCCTGATCACCGCCGGACGCAACCGCATCGTGAAATCGCTGGAGCGCGGCGTCAGCGCGGGCAAGGTGACCGAGCGGGAGCGCGACCGCGCGCTGAGCAAGCTCACCTTCACCACCGATCTGAAGGACCTCGCCGACCGCCAGCTGGTGATCGAGGCCATCGTCGAGGACGAGGCCGTCAAGGCGGAGATCTTCGCCGAACTCGACCGCGCCATCACCGATCCCGACGCGGTGCTGGCGTCCAACACCTCCAGCATTCCGATCATGAAGATCGCAGCGGCCACCAAGAACCCGCAGCGCGTGCTCGGGCTGCACTTCTTCAACCCGGTGCCGGTGCTGCCGCTGGTCGAGTTGGTCTGCACGTTGGTCACCGACGAGGCCGCCGCGGCGCGCACCGAGGAGTTCGCGAGCGCGGTGCTGGGCAAGCAGGTGGTGCGCTGTTCGGATCGGTCCGGCTTCGTGGTGAACGCGCTGCTGGTGCCCTACCTGCTGTCGGCCATCCGCATGGTGGAGGCAGGTTTCGCCACCATCGAAGACGTCGATAAGGCGGTCGTCGCCGGGCTATCGCACCCGATGGGCCCGCTGCGGCTGTCCGACCTGGTGGGGCTGGACACCCTGAAACTGATCGCGGACAAGATGTTCGAGGAATTCAAGGAGCCGCAGTACGGCCCGCCGCCGCTGTTGCTGCGCATGGTGGAGGCGGGCCGGCTGGGCAAGAAGACCGGCCAGGGCTTCTACACGTACTGACGGCGGGCGCCGCGAAAGCGCTTGCCGCGCCTACTTTTCCAGCGTGAACTGGTCGACGTCGGTGTAGCCCTGGCGGAACAGCTTGGCGCAGCCGGTCAGGTACTTCATGTACCGGTCGTAGACCTCTTGCGACTGGATGGCGATCGCCTCCTCGCGGTTCGCCCGCAGGGCGGTGGCCCACATCTGAAGCGTCCGCGCGTAGTGCAGCTGCAGCGAGTGCACCCGGGTCAGCTCGAAGCCGGCCGTCACCGCGTACTCCCCGACGGTCTGCGGCGTGGGCAGCCAGCCCCCCGGGAAGATCTCGGTGAGGATGAACTGCGAGAAGTGCACGATCTCGTGGGTCAGCGTCATGCCGCGCGCCCGGGCCTCCTTGAACGAGGGCCGAACGATGGTGTGCAGCAACATCACTCCGTCGGACGGCAGCACCTGGTAGGCCATCTTGAAGAAGCGGCCGTAGCGCTGGCGGCCGAAGTGCTCGAACGCCCCGATCGACACGATGCGGTCGACGGGCTCGTGGAATTTCTCCCAACCCTCCAGCAGCACCCGCCGCGTGCGCGGGGTGTCCATCTCGTCGAACGACTTCTGCACGTGCTCGGCCTGGTTCTCCGACAGCGTCAGGCCCACGACGTTCACGTCGTACTTCTCGATGGCCCGCCGCATGGTCGCGCCCCAGCCGCAGCCGATGTCCAGCAGCGTCATCCCGGGCTCGAGCTTCAGCTTGCCCAGCGCCAGGTCGATCTTGGCGAGCTGCGCCTCTTCCAGCGTCATGTCGTCCCGCTCGAAGTAGGCGCAGCTGTAGGTCTGGGTGGGGTCCAGGAACAGCCGGAAAAAGTCGTCGGACAAGTCGTAGTGGGCTTGCACGTTTCCAAAATGCGGCGTGAGCTGCACAGACATGTCGAGAAGAGCCTTTCGTTATGCGGAGGCGGGGATGACCGGCCTGCACGACGCAGCCCTGCGTCACCCCCGGTGCATCCCTGCATGCTAGTCGTCGCGGCGATGCGAGTCGTCTTCGCTAGCGGCTCATAGCGTCACACGACATGGCCCGAATGCACAAAAGAGCGACCCCGGCGCCGCACCGTGGGCCGGCTACGTCGGGGACGAATCCTCGTGTCCCCGCGGCGGCACGATCGGCGACGGGTGGGGCTCCTCGCGGAACTTCTCCAGCGACCCACCGACCTCGACGATCCCCTTCAGCGCGTTCCAGCTCAGCATCGTCAGGTAGTCGATCAGCTCGTCGCGGCTCATGCGCGGGTAGGACATCCAGGAGTGGGTGGCCAGCTGGACGCCGCCGACGATCAGGTAAGCCCACGGCTCCGCGCCGCCGGTGTCCATCCCCGCCTGTTGCATCCGGCGGCGCATCAGCACCGCGAGCATGCGGGCGATGATCCGCTCGGAGTCGGCGATCACCTTGCTCTTGCTGCCCGAACTGTTGGCCATCACAAAGCGGTACGGCTCGGGTTCGTTCGCGACGGTTTCCACGTACACCCGGATGACCTCGCGGGTCAGGTCGAAGCCGTCGAGGTTGGAGGTCAGCGCCGAGGCCATGTTGGGGATCAGGGTGGTCTGCGTGAACCGCATCATCACGGCGGTGGTCAGGTCGTTCTTGTCGACGAAGTAGCGGTACAGCACCGTCTTCGAGACGCCGATCTCCGCGGCGATGTCGTCCATGCTGATGGTGCCGCCGAGGCGCCGGATCGCGTCGATCGTGCCGTCTACCAACTCGTTGCGGCGCTCCACCTTGTGCTGGTGCCAGCGTCGCTTGCGGCCATCCGTCTTGGCCGCCACAGCCAACATTCGCTCTGCCACTGTCGCCGATATCCCATTCACTAGACGCACTCGATACTACGGCGTGCGGGCCTGTTTCGAACTCTGACCGCGCGCCGCTGCGGGCCCGGGAGCAGTGTCGTCGCATCAATCGGCCGCTTCGATAGATGATGGTGGGGTGGTACACAGAGCCTCGTCGCGAGGCGAAGCGCCGGCCCCTCGATCGACGGGGCCGGACGCGCTGATTTCGTCGACCGCTGCGGGGCGCCCGCACGCGTCGTTAGCCGAGTCCTTCGCCGGTGCCGACCCGCAGGCCGACGCCGAGCGCCGGGTGGCGCTGCGCCGGATGAAGGCCGTGGCCCTGAGCTTCCTGATCGGCGCCACCGGCCTGTTCCTCGCCTGCCGATGGGCCCAGGCCCACGCCAACCTGGGCGCCTGGGTCGGTTACGTGGGCGCCGCCTCGGAGGCCGGGATGGTCGGCGCGCTGGCCGACTGGTTCGCGGTGACGGCGCTGTTCCGCCATCCGCTGGGCATCCCCATCCCGCACACCGCGATCATCAAGCGCAAGAAGGATCAGCTCGGGGAGGGGCTGGGAACCTTCGTGCGGGAGAACTTCCTGTCACCGCCGGTGGTGGAGACCAAGCTGCGGGACGCGCAGGTGCCGGGACGGCTCGGCAAGTGGCTGTCGGAGCCCGCGCACGCCCAGCGGGTGGCCAGCGAGACGGCCACCGTGCTGCGGGTGCTGGTGGAGCTGCTGCGCGACGACGACGTCCAGCAGGTGATCGACCGGATGATCGTGCGCCGCATCGCCGAACCGCAGTGGGGGCCGCCGGTCGGACGGGTGCTGGCGACCCTGCTGGCCGAGAACCGCCAGGAGGCGCTGATCCAGTTGCTGGCCGACCGCGCCTTCCAGTGGTCCCTGAACGCCGGCGAGGTGATCCAGCGGGTGGTCGAGCGGGATTCGCCGACCTGGTCGCCGCGCTTCATCGACCACCTGGTCGGCGACCGCATCCACCGCGAGCTGATGGACTTCACCGACAAGGTGCGCCGCAATCCCGATCACGAGCTGCGCCGGTCGGCGACCCGGTTCCTGTTCGAATTCGCCGACGACCTGCAACACGACGCGGACACCATCGCGCGCGCCGACGCGATCAAAGAGCAGCTGATGGCGCGCGACGAGATCGCCAACGCGGCGGCGACGGCGTGGAAGACGCTGAAGCGGCTGGTGCTCGAGGGCGTGGACGACCCGTCCAGCACGCTGCGCACCCGCATCGCCGACACGGTGGTCCGCATCGGGGAGTCGCTGCGCGACGACGCCGACCTGCGCGACAAGGTGGACAACTGGATCGTGCGGGCGGCCCAGCACCTGGTTTCTCAGTATGGGGTGGAG
Organism: Mycobacterium sp. E3339; assembly: GCF_001666915.1. Taxonomy (NCBI): domain Bacteria; kingdom Bacillati; phylum Actinomycetota; class Actinomycetes; order Mycobacteriales; family Mycobacteriaceae; genus Mycobacterium; species Mycobacterium sp. E3339. The sequence continues at coordinate 12,986 of NZ_LZIZ01000177.1, forward strand.
ATCACAGCGATCATCACCGACACCATCGAGCGCTGGGACGCCGAGGAGGCCAGCCGGCGCATCGAGCTCCACGTGGGCCGCGACCTGCAGTTCATCCGGATCAACGGCACGGTCGTCGGCTCGCTCGCCGGCCTGGTGATCTACGCCGTCGCGCAGCTGCTTTTCTAGTAGTGCTAACAAGTGCTTGCAATAGCAAGCACTTGTAGTAGTCTGAGGGCCGTCAGATCGACCGTCCGACCAGGAGCACGCCATGGCACCCGAGGAGAAGCTCTCCGCCAAGGTGTCCAACGCCGCCTCCGACATGGCCTCGGACATCGGTAGCTTCATCCGGACCCAGCGCGAACAAGCGCAGGTTTCGGTGCGCCAGCTCGCCGAGAAGTCCGGGGTGAGCAATCCGTATCTGAGCCAGGTGGAGCGGGGACTGCGCAAACCGTCCGCCGACGTGCTCAACCAAATCGCCAAGGCCTTGCGGGTTTCCGCCGAGGTGCTCTACGTGCGGGCCGGGATCCTCGAGCCCAGCGACAAGAGCCAGGTGCGCGACGCCATCATCACCGACACGGCGATCACCGAGCGCCAGAAGCAGATCCTGCTCGACATCTACACGTCGTTCACCCAACAGAACGAATCCACCGAACCGAGCAACGAGGAGTGTGCCCCCGAATCCAACGGCGAGTGAAGCTTCCCCGTTCTGGCCGGCACGCATAGACCCACAGACAAGCAGGGAACCCTTGCCCTTCGTCTCTTAATAACAACCACCCAAGAACGCCGTAACGAAAGGAATCATCATGGCGGACAACACCAACATCGAAGATCTGCGGGCCCCGCTGCTCGCGGCCCTCGGCGCGGCCGACCTGGCCCTGGCGACGGTCAACGAGCTGATCGCGAACCTGCGCGATCGCGCCGAAGAGACTCGCGCCGACACCCGCACCCGGGTCGAGGAGAGCCGCGCTCGCCTGACCAAGCTGCAGGAGGACCTGCCGGAGCAGATCGGCGAGCTGCGCGAGCGGTTCACCAGCGACGAGCTGCGCAAGGCGGCCGAGGGCTACCTGGACGCGGCGACCAACCGCTACAACGAGCTGGTTGAGCGGGGCGAGGCCGCGCTGCAGCGGCTGCGCAGCCAGACCGGTCTGGACGACGCCTCCGCGCGCGCCGAGGGCTACGTGGACCAGGCCGTCGAGCTGACCCAGGAGGCCCTGGGCACCGTCGCGTCGCAGACCCGCGCGGTCGGCGAGCGCGCCGCCAAGCTGGTCGGCATCGAGCTGCCCAAGAAGACCGACGAGTCGGCCAAGAAGGCCCAGAAGGCTGTCGCCAAGAAGGCGCCCGCCAAGAAGGCGCCCGCCAAGAAGGCTCCGGCCAAGAAGGCGTCCGCCAAGAAGGTCACCCAGAAGTAAGTCGCGGCGTCGACTCGGAGTTGTCTCACCGGCAACTCCGAGTCGACGTTTCCGACGGCGCCCGCATACGCTTAAGGCGTGAGCCACCTCGTGGGTACCGTCATGTTGGTCTTGCAGATCGCCGTTTTGGTCACGGCGGTATACGCGTTCGTGCACGCCGCGCTCCAGCGGCCCGACGCCTACACCGCCGCCGACAAGCTGACCAAGCCGGTGTGGTTGGTGATCCTCGGCCTGGCCGTCGCCCTGACGTCCATCCTGAGTTTTGTTTTCGGGGTACTCGGGATGGCGATCGCCGCGTGCGCGGCGGGCGTGTATCTGGTCGACGTGCGGCCGAAACTTCTCGAAATCCAAGGTAAGTCGCGCTAGCGGGATGAAGGCCCTGCTGACGGTGTCGGCAGCGGTGCTCGTCGCGCTGTGCGCTCCCGCGGGCACCGGGGCGGCGGACCCGGGCGCGGCGTCCCCGCCGTTCATCGACCACACGCAGTGGGCGCAATGGCACGGCCTGACCAGCCTGCGCGTGTTCCCGACGCCCTCGGGGCGGCTGGCCGCCAGGCAGCAGGCCGAAAACGCGGCCGTGGCCGACGAGGCGTGGGCCGAGGTCTTGGCGCTGTCGCCGGACGCGGACACCGCCGGCATGCGCGCGCAGTTCGTGTGCCATTGGCAGTACGCCGAACTCGCGCAGCCCGGCAAGGTCAGCTGGAACCTGGAGCCCTGGCGCCCCGTCGTCGACGATGCGGAGATGGTCGCGTCCGGATGCAATCCGGGCGGGCCCGAAGAAAGGTTCTAGTGGCGAACAAACCCACCCGGGCGCAGCTGGCGGCGCTGGTCGACCACACCCTGCTCAAGCCCGAGGCCACCGAGGCGGACGTGGTCGCCCTGGTCGCCGAGGCCGCCGACTTGGGCGTCTACGCGGTGTGTGTCTCGCCGTCGATGGTTCCGGTCGCGGTGCGCGCCGGGCAGGGCGTGCGGGTGGCGAGCGTGGCGGGCTTCCCGTCGGGCAAGCACACGTCGGCGGTCAAGGCGCTGGAGGCCGAACGGGCCGTGGCGGCCGGCGCCGCCGAGGTGGACATGGTCATCGACATCGGCGCCGCCCTGGCCGGGGACATCGACGCCGTGCGGGCCGACATCGCGGCCGTGCGCGACGCCATGACCGCGGGCCCGGTGCTGAAGGTGATCGTGGAGTCCGCGGTGCTGCTGTCGGGTACGGACGACCGCACCCTGGTGCGGGTGTGCCGCGCCGCCGAGGACGCCGGCGCCGACTTCGTGAAGACGTCGACCGGCTTCCATCCCGCGGGCGGCGCCTCGGTGCGCGCGGTCACGGTGATGAGCCAGACGGTCGGCGGCCGGTTGGGCGTCAAGGCCAGCGGCGGCATCCGCGCCGCCGCCGACGCGCTCGCGATGCTGGATGCGGGCGCCACCCGGCTCGGCCTGTCCGGCACCCGCGCCGTGCTCGACGGGCTGGGCTGAATTGTCCGGCGCCTCCTCGCGCCGTGCCGGCGCGCATCGTTACCGGACGGCTAAACCGTCAGAGGTTGGCGAAGCAGGGGTCGTTGTTGTTGCCGGTCGGGATGCTGGCGTTGCGCGTCGAGAAGTGGCTCGTCACACCGTCGTTGGTGACCTGCACGCTGTCCGCGTGGATGCCCAGCGGGTAGTTCTTGGTGAACTGCGAGGTGAAGTCGTCCAGCGTCGACTGCACCGACTCCTTGGGCATCGTGAAGCCGAGCGCATTGAAGCTGACGATCTGCAGCTGCAGGCCGGTGCCCGACACCACCGGCTTGGTGGTGAGGTTGTCCAACATGCCCTTCAGCTCGATGGTCCCGTCGGCGGGGTGGGTGGTCACCGTGTTGGTGACGAAGGGGCCCAGCACCGGAATCGCGTTCTGGACCGACTGCTTGATGCCGTCGGAGGTCCAGGTGACGGTCGCGTCCAGCGACCCGATCGTGCCCTTCGAGTCCTGCGTGTCCTTGAGCTGGACGTCGCGGATGTTGATGTCGATCTTCATGCCCTTGGCGTCGCGGACCTGGTTGCCCGCCGTCGACACCGAGATGTTGGTGTAGTGCTTGGTGAGTTGCTGCCACAGCATCAACGGCGTCACCCCGAACGACGCCGTCGCGGAGTCCTTGACCTCGCAGGCCACCGCCTCGGCGACCTTGCTGTTGGCGACGTGCCGGACGTACAGCTCGGCGCCGACGAGGCCCGCGATCACCAGGCACACCACGATGATGCAGACCAGCACCACGGAGAGCGGATCACGCAGGAAGCGCCGCTTCTTGGTGCCCGGCGCGGGGTCCTCGCCGGGGGTTCGCAGCGTCTCCGTCGGGCCCGGCCGCGAGCCGGTGGTGATCACGGTTGACGGTGTCCGGATGTG
>NZ_LZIZ01000178.1:0-19065 GCF_001666915.1 Mycobacterium sp. E3339
GCCCATGAGCGAACTGCGGCTGCGGGCCGTCGTGGCGGATCGCCGCTTCGACGTGGAGTTCTCCGTGTCGGCCGGCGTGGTTGCGGGAGCCGCCGGACCGGCCGCCGGCGCGGGGGCCGTCGTGGTCGCCGGCGGGACCGGAGTCGGCACCTCCGGATCGGCGTTCGAAGTTGCCGGCAAGGCGATGGTGACGGCGCTGGCACTGGTCACCGCTGCTATCGCGAGCGTCGCCCACAGGCCTTGGCGACGCGTCGAGTTGGGTTCCACCTGCTCCATGGCGACGAACCTACCGTGTTACCGCTGTGACGCAAGGAGCCTTGCGGACAATTGCGCCGTCGTTTTGCCGATGTTGCCGATGTGCAACGCGCGTCGAATTTCGCCGGTCAGTGCGCCGCCGGGTACAACGTCACCTCGTGGGCCTTGACGGAAAACCACACCGTCTCGCCGGGCGCCAGCCGCAACTCGGAGGCCGCGTCGACGGTGATCTCCGCGGCCAGGCCCGGGGCGCCGTCGGCCTGCTGCTCGCCGCGCACCAGCACCGCCGGCCCGCGGACGTCCAGCTCCGCCACCGTCACCTCGACCGTGTTGCGCGGGCTGCCGTGCGGTTGGTCCCGATAGACCGCCACCGCCGTGGGCGGGAAGACCGCGATCGCGCTGCGGCCGGCGGTCAGCTCGTCGCCCCCGACCGGCGTGGGCTTCGCGTGCCAGCGAGCGCCGGAGCGCGCGTGCAGCGACGCGTCGCCGGCGACCGTCCCGTTGACCAGGTTGACGCCGGCGATGCGGGCCCCGAAGTGACTGCGCGGCGCCGTCAGCACGTCGGGAACCGGACCGATCTCGGCGACCTTTCCGGCCTCCAGCACCAGCACCCGGTCGGCCAGCGTGAAGACGTCGAGCAGGTCGTGCGTGATCAGGACGACCGCGCAACCGGTGCGGCCGACGACGCCGCGCAGCACCGCGCGGACGCCCGCGGCCGCGGCGACATCCAACCCGCTCAGCGGTTCGTCGAGCAGCAACACGTCGGGCTGCGCGGCCAGCGCCCGCGCGATCGCCACCCGCTGGGCTTGACCGCCGGAGAGCTGCCGCGCCTTCCGGTCGGCGAGCCCCTCGGCGTCCACCTCCCGCAGCCAGCGCAGCGCCGTCGCCTTGCCCTCGGCCCGGCCCCGGCGAAGCCACCCGCGCCGGCAGCGCGGCCCGAACGCCACGTTGGCGGCAACGCTCATGTGCGGGAACAACAACGGGTCCTGCAGCAACAGGCCGACGCGGCGGTCGTGGGTGGCCACGTCCACCCCGGCCGCGGTGTCGGTCAGCACCCGGTCCCCCAGCCGCACCAGCCCGTGATCCGGGCGGATCAGCCCGGCGACGACGTGCAGCGCCGTCGACTTGCCCGCGCCGTTGGGCCCGAGGACCGCAAGCACTTCGCCGGCCGACACGGAGAACTCCACGTCGAAGCGGCGATCCGCCACGACGGCCCGCAGCCGCAGTTCGCTCATGGGCCCTCGGTCCCCGTCAGCCGGCGGGCGCCGAGCCCCAGCACCACCACCGCGGCCACCGCCACCAGCAGGATCGACAGCGCCACCGCCGCGTTGGCGTCGGTCACGCGCTGCAGGTAGATCTCCAGCGGCAGGGTGCGGGTGACGCCCTGGCGAGAGCCGGCGAAGGTCAGCGTTGCGCCGAACTCCCCGAGCGAGCGGGCGAACGCCAGCACCGCCCCGGAGATCAAGCCCGGCAGCAGCAACGGCAGCGTGACCCGCCACCAGACGGTGCTGGGCCGCGCCCCCAACGTCGCCGCCACCACTTCGTAATCGGCGCCCGCGGTGCGCGCCGCCCCCTCCAACGAAATCACCAGGAACGGCAACGACACGAAGGTCTGCGCCAGCACCACCGCGGTGGTGCTGAACGCGATGCCGATTCCGGCGGCCTCGAGGTACCGGCCGACCAGCCCGAGCCGGCCGAACGCATAGAGCAACGCGATCCCGCCCACCACCGGCGGCAGCACCAAGGGCAGCAGGATCAACGGCCGCAGCAGCCGCACCACGCGCGCCGCGCTGCGGGCCAGCACCAACGCCATCGGCACGCCGAACAGCACGCACAGCACCGTGCTGGCCGCGGCGGTCTTGAGGCTGAGCAGCAGGGCCGCCCGCGACGACGAGCTCGTGATCAGAGCCCAGAAGTTCGCCCAATCCACCTTGATCGCGATGGCCAGCAACGGCAACGCCACGAACGCGGTCCCCACCGCCGCGGGGACGTATACCCATCGCGGCAGAACGGCGCGACGCCCGCTAATGCCTGGGCCCCAACCATGATCGGGCGATGAACACCGCCCCAACCTAGCGCCCGGGGCCGCGGTTTCCGCCGATGTGCGAGGTCGAAGCGGTTCCGTTGTGAGATTCTGCTGAGGTGTCAGCGCCTTCTGGTGTCGTGACGTTCCTGTTCACCGACGTCGAGGGTTCGACGCGTCGGTGGGAGGCCGACGCGGACGCGATGCGGGTGGCCCTCGCGGCCCACGACGACGCCTTGCGTAAAGCGATCGAGGAGCACCGGGGCTGGTTGTTCAAGCACACCGGTGACGGTGTGTGCGCGGCGTTCGCCTCGCCGCGCGCGGCGGTGGATGCCGCGGTGGCAGCGCAGCGCACCCTCGACTTGCCGGTGCGAATGGGGCTGGCCACCGGCGAGGCCGAGCTGCGCGACAACGACTACTTCGGCACCGTGCTCAACCGTGCGGCGCGGGTGATGGCCGCCGGGCACGGCAGTCAGATCCTGGTGGCCGAGTCGACGGCAGGCCTGCTGAACGGAGTGGATCTGCTCGACCTGGGGCCGCGACGGTTGCGGGACATCCCCCTGCCGGTCGGCGTGTTCCAGGTCCGCGCCGAAGGCCTGCGGACGGAGTTCCCGCCGCTGCGGGCGCTGGATGCGAGTCCGGGAAATCTGCGTCCCGCGGGCACCAGCCTGATCGGCCGCGAGGCGGCGGCCACCGACATCGAGGCGGCGGTCAAGACGCACCGGCTGGTGACGCTGACCGGAGTCGGCGGCGTCGGCAAGACCCGCCTGGCGTTGGAGGTGGCCGCGCGGTTGGCCGATGAATTCCCGGACGGCGCTTGGCTTTTCGCATTGGCCGCGGTCACCGATGCGGCGGCGGTGCCCGACGCCGTCGCGGCGGTGCTCGGCATCACCCAGCAGCCCGGCAAGACCGTCACCGAGTCGGTGGCCGCCGCGTTGGAGGGCCGGGTCAGGCTGTTGGTGCTCGACAACTGCGAGCACGTGCTCGACGCCGCCGCCGACCTGATCGAAGCCATCCTCGCGCGATCAGCGACCGTGAAAATCCTTGCCACCAGCCGCGAAGGCCTCGGCATCCCGGACGAGCAGGTGCGCCCGGTGCGCTCCCTGGACGTGGCGGCGGGAGTGGACTCGGCCGCGGTGACGCTGTTCGCCGAACGCGCCCAAGGCATCTCGGCGGGCTTCTCGATGGCCGACGGCGGTGAGGCCGCCGCGGTGGCCGAGATATGCCGGCGGCTGGACGGAATTCCCCTCGCCATCGAACTGGCCGCCTCGCGGATGGCGTCGATGACCGCCGGTGAAATGCGCGACCGCCTTGACCAGCGCTTCAGGCTGCTGGTCGGCTCGCGGCGCGGCCTGGAACGCCACCACACGCTGCGCCACGCGGTGGCCTGGTCCTACGACCTGCTCGACGACACCGAACGGGCAGTGCTGGACCGCTGTTCGGTCTTCGCCGGCGGATTCGACCTCCAAAGCGCTTGTGCCGTCATGGGTTCCGAGGATGACTACGCCATCCTGGACCTGCTCGATGCTCTGGTGCGCAAGTCGCTGCTGGTCGCCGACCGGTCTTCGGGACGCACCCGGTTCTCGATGCTGGAGACGATCCGCCAGTTCGCCGAGGAACAGCTCCTCGCCTCCGGCGCGGAGGAGATTCGCGCCGCGCATGCCCACTACTTCGCCGGGCGTGAGGCCGACATCATGGCGCTGTGGGACAGCCCGCGCCAGCGCGAGGCATACGACTGGCTGACGGTCGAGTTGGCCAACTTGCGCACCGCCTTTCGCTGGTCGACCGAACACGGCGACCTGGATGCGGGTGCGGCCATCGCCGCGTATGCGGGCTTGCTTGGTCCGTTCCTCGAGAACTACGAACCGATCGCCTGGGCCGAAGAAATGGTCGGCCCCCTTCGTGCCGTCGACCACCCGCGGCTGGCAGCCGTGTGCGTGGGGGCATCGCTGGCCGTTCTGGTCGGCCGGTACCAAGAGGCCGTGCGCTACAGCGAAATCGGCGCGACGGTTATCGCCGCCGCCAGCGACAAGGTGTCGTCCTTCGGCGAGGCCTTTCTGGGCAGCGCGTATTTGTTCGTCGGGCAGCCCGAACGGTATCTCGAGCTGTGCCGCGCCCAGGTGCGGCGCGGTGGGGACGCCAACACGTTCGCCAGGGCGAACCTGGTGTTCGCTTTGGCCGTCTGCGGTTCGGCTGACGAGGCGTTGGCAACGGGGGACGGCCTTATCGATGCCGCCGAGGCCACCGGGAATCCATGGGTGCTTGCCTACGCACTCTTCGCGTATGGGTACGCGGTCCGGGCCACCAATCCGGATCGCGCCCTGGCGGCGCTGCGCCGCAGTCTGCTCGTCGCGCGGGATAGCGGCAACCGGTTCTACGAGACCCAATTCCCGTACTGGGCCGCCGGACTCATGGCCGAGCAAGGGGATCCCGGGGCGGCGGTGGATCACCTCGCCGTGGCCATCCGCAACAACCACGAGTCGGGCAACATCGGCATGATGTACAACGCGCTCGCCGTCCTCGCCGTGTTCCTCAACCGGCTGGGGCACTACGAACCGGCCGCCACCATCGCCGGTTTGGCGGCGGTCAGCCCGATGGCAGCAACGACCTTGCCCGAACTCTCGGAATTGATCGCCGACCTTCGCAAGGTCCTCGGCGACCAAACCTACGAATCGCTGGCTCGCAAGGGCGCGGCGATGACCATCGCCGACATCGTGACCTACGCCTACGACCAAATCGACCGGGCGAGAACGGAATTCGAATAGCCGCGCTGATCAGGGCTTGGCAAAACCCAACTGGGCCAGAATCTTTTGGCCGGCGTCACCCGTCACCATGGCCACGAACCGTTGCGCCAGCGTCGGCTGCGGCGCCTTCTTCAACGCCGCGATCGGATAAACGTTCACCGCGCGGGCCGCCTCCGGGAAGGCCACCGCGGTGACCTTGTTCCCGGCGCTGCGGGCGTCGGTGACGTAGACCAGCCCGGCGTCGGCCTGCCCGGTGGTGACCTTGTTGAGGACATCCGTCACGCTCAACTCCTCGCTCACCGGGTTGAGACGCACCCCGGTGCTGTCCTCGACGCGGCGGGTGGCCGACCCGCACGGCACCGGCTGTTGGCACACGACCACGGCCACGCCCGGCCTGGCCAGGTCGGCGAACGATCCGACGTTTTTGGGGTTGCCCGGCGCCGTGACGATCTCCAGGGTGTTCGACGCGAAGTTCGTCGGGTCACCGGACAGCAAGCCGGCCCTGGCGACCGTGCCCATCTGCGCGGTGTCGGCCGAGGCGAAGACGTCGGCGGCCGCGCCCTGCGTCAACTGGGTGGCCAGTTCGGAGGAGCCGGCGAATTCGAAGTCGACCTCGCTGCCGGCGTTTTCCGCCTTGAACTGCGCACTGATCTGGGTGAACGCGGGCTTCAGCGAGGCCGCGGCGAATACCACCACCTTCCCCGACGCCGAGGGCGGTGGCGCCGATTTCGAACCGCACCCGATGAGGGTCGCCGCCAGCAGCGTCGACACCAAACCCGCCAGCAACCCGATCCGAGGCATGGATGCACCCTAACCCGCCGCCAATGCGGTCCAATTACCCGCCGAATCGGCGCAGAAAAGTGACGGCCGAAGAGTTATGCAAATGATCCGCGCGTCGCGGCGCGAACAATTTCGCCGACTAGCTACTGTCCAGTAACATCTAAGGAGATTGATGCCATAACGCGCTGACATCCCAGGCGGGTCCTCTCAGCGGTCCGGTGGTCGGCCACACGGAACTGCCCGGGTCTGGGTTCAACGTTGAACACGAGGAGGTCATGGCAGTGGAAGTACTGGTCACCGGCGGAGACACCGAACTGGGGCGCACAGTGGCCGAAGGCTTCCGCGATGACGGTCACAAGGTGACCCTCGTGGGGGCGCGGCGCAGCGACCTGGAGATCGCCGCCAAGGAACTGGACGTCGACGCGATCGTTTGCGACACCACCGACGCGGCGAGCCTGACCGAGGCCCGCGCGCTGTTCCCGCACCACCTGGACACCATCGTCAACGTGCCGGCGCCCTCCTGGGAAGCCGGCGACCCGCGCACCTACTCGCTCGCCGACACCGCCGCTGCGTGGCGGAACGCCTTGGACGCCACCGTGCTGTCGGCGGTGTTGACGGTGCAGACCGTGGGCGACCACCTGCGCTCGGGCGGCTCGATCATCAGCGTGGTGCCCGAGAACCCGCCCGCCGGAAGCGTCGAGGCCGCGATCAAAGCGACGCTGTCGAATTGGGTCGCCGGGCAGGCGAGCATCTTCGGCACGCGTGGCATCACGGTCAACGCCGTGGCCAGCGGGCGCAGCGCCCAGCCCGGTTACGACGGCCTGTCCCGCACGCCCCCGTCGGTCGCCGCCGAGGTGGCCCGGCTGGCGCTGTTCCTCACCACCCCGGCGGCCCGGCACATCACCGGCCAGACGCTGCACGTCAGCCACGGCGCGCTCGCGCAATTCGGCTGAGGGCGTAATCACCGGTCGAGCCGTATCGTCGCGCGCGGCGCCGCACTACGGTAGATCGCGTGGCAATTCGACTCGGTCTGCAGATTCCCAACTTCTCCTACGGCACCGGGGTGGAGCAGCTCTTCCCCACCGTTGCGGCCCAGGCCCGCGAGGCCGAGGCGGCCGGTTTCGATTCGGTCTTCGTGATGGACCACTTCTACCAACTCCCCATGCTCGGCGATCCCGACCAGCCGATGCTGGAGGCCTACACCGCCCTGGGCGCGCTGGCCACCGCCACCGAACGAGTTCAGTTGGGCACGTTGGTGACCGGCAACACCTACCGCAACCCGGCGCTGCTGGCGAAGACGATCACCACCCTCGACGTGGTCAGCCAGGGTCGCGCGATCCTGGGCATCGGCACCGGCTGGTTCGAACTCGAACACGACCAACTGGGATTCGAATTCGGCACCTTCACCGACAGGTTCAACCGGCTCGAGGAGGCGCTGCAGATCATCCTGCCGATGATCTCCGGCGAGCGGCCCACCTTCTCGGGCAAGTGGTACCAAGTGCGCGAGGCGCTCGCGAATCCCCGCTTCCGCGACCACATTCCGCTGATGATCGGCGGCAGCGGTGAGAAGAAGACGATCCCGCTCGCCGCGCGCCACTTCGACCACCTGAACGTCATCGCCGGATTCGACGAGCTGCCAGGCAAATTGGAGGTCGTGCGGCGGCGCTGCGAGGACATCGGCCGCGACCCGGCGACGCTGGAGACCAGCACGCTGACGACGGTGCTGGTCGACGAGAACGCGAAACCCGATCAGGTTCCGGCGGAGATGACCCAGCGCATGGTGGTCGGCAGCCCCGACTCGGTGGCGGACCAGATCAAGACCAAGGTGGTCGACGCCGGCATCGACGGCGTGATCATCAACCTGCCCTTCTACACCCCCGGCGTCATCGCCGCGGTGGGTGAGGCGCTGCGCCCGGCCGTCGGCCTGTAGCCCGCTGCCCTGGGGTCGCGAATTGGCCCCGCCGCGGTAATACTTCGGTGTAGCAGCGTTTACCTGCGCCACCGGGTGCAGCGCGGAAGAAAAGGGCCGGGCGGGCCATGAAGAGACGAGCCGTGGCGGCGATCGCGGCCGGTGTGGCGTTTGCCGCGCCGCCGATCGCGCACGCCGACAACAACTGGATCGCGATGGCGATCTCGGACTCCACCGGCCAGATCAAGATCGCCGACGGGGCGGCCAATCAGGGCGCGGCCGAGAAGGCGGTGATGGACACCTGCCGCAAGAGCATCAGCGACTGCCGCCTGCTGGCCAGCGGCGAGGGTGGCTGCCTGGCGCTCGCGGTCAACGCGGCCAAGACCCGATACTTCGGCGGCTGGGGTCCGACGCGGGAGGAGGCGGAGGCGGCAGCGCTCGGCCGCGCCCCCGGCGGAACCATCGCTCAGGGCCACGACCACTGCGCGGGAGAAGGCTCCAGCCAGTGACGGCGGCGCGGTGATAACTGCGCCACAGCACCCGTTGCCCACCAGGGTTTTCGCCGCCGTACACCGTTAGTGTTGCAAACAACACAGGGATATCAACTAGGTTTCCGGGTACCCGCCTGACTAGCGTTGTGGCTAACAACAGTCGCGTGTCCAGAAGCCCCCGTCAGGAGCAGTGGAAACATGAGCCCCCCACCAGAAACCACAGCTGGAACCGATCGTCGCCACCAGGTCGTCATCATCGGTTCGGGCTTCGGTGGCCTCAACGCGGCAAAGAAACTCAAGCACGCGAACGTCGACATCAAGCTGATCGCCCGCACCACCCATCACCTGTTCCAGCCGTTGCTGTACCAGGTGGCGACCGGCATCGTGTCCGAAGGCGACATCGCCCCGCCCACCCGCGTCGTCCTGCGCAGGCAGCGCAACGTTCAGGTGCTGCTCGGCGACGTCACGCACATCGATCTGGCCGGGAAGTTCGTCGTTTCCGATTTGCTCGGCCACACCTACGAAACCCCTTACGACAGCTTGATTATCGCCGCCGGTGCGGGCCAGTCCTACTTCGGCAACGACCACTTCGCCGAGTTCGCGCCCGGCATGAAGTCCATCGACGACGCGCTCGAGGTGCGCGGACGGATCTTGAGCGCGTTCGAACAGGCCGAGCGGTCGAGTGATCCGGAGCGACGGGCCAAGCTGCTGACGTTCACCGTCATCGGCGCCGGCCCGACCGGCGTCGAAATGGCCGGGCAGATCGCGGAATTGGCGGCCCACACGCTGAAGGGCTCCTTCCGGGGCATCGACTCCACCAGGGCGCGGGTGATCTTGCTCGACGCCGCCCCGGCCGTGCTGCCGCCGTTCGGCGAGAAGCTGGGGACGCGGGCGCGGGCCCGACTGGAGAAGATGGGCGTGGAGATCCAGCTGGGGGCGATGGTCACCGACGTCGACCGCAACGGCATCACGGTCAAGGACTCCGACGGCACCGTCCGGCGCATCGAGTCCGCCTGCAAGGTGTGGTCCGCCGGCGTGCAGGCCAGCGGGCTCGGCCGGGACCTGGCCGAGCAGTCGTCGGTCGAACTCGACCGGGCGGGCCGGGTCAAGGTGCTGCCCGACCTGTCGATCCCAGGACACCCGAACGTGTTCGTGATCGGCGACATGGCCGCCGTCGAGGGCGTTCCGGGCGTGGCCCAGGGCGCCATTCAGGGCGCCAAGTACGTCGCCGGCACGATCAAGGCCGAACTGGGCGGCGCGGACCCGGCGGAGCGCGAGCCGTTCCAGTACTTCGACAAGGGCTCCATGGCCACCGTCTCGCGGTTTTCCGCCGTGGCCAAGGTCGGCCCGCTGGAGTTCAGCGGCTTCATCGCCTGGCTGATGTGGCTGGTGCTGCACCTGGTCTACCTGGTGGGGTTCAAGACGAAGGTCAGCACCTTGCTGTCGTGGACGGTCACGTTCCTGAGCACCCGCCGCGGCCAGCTGACCATCACCGAGCAGCAGGCCTTCGCCCGCACCCGCCTCGAACAACTGGCGGTGCTCGCGGCGGAGGCCAAGCGCCCGGCGACCACCAGGCGCGCGAGCTAACCGGCCGCCTGGGCTACGCCTCGAGATTCTGCAGCCGCACCTGGCCGCGGGCCACCACCTTGCCGTCGTCGTCGGTGATGGTGACCAGCCACAGCTGCTGGCGCCGGCCCCGATGGATCGGCTCGGCGGCGCCGTAGACCATGCCCGAGCCGATGGAACGCAGAAAGTCGGTGTTGTTGTTGACGCCGACGACGTTGCCGCCGCCACGGGTGGCGAGCCAGGTGTAGGCCGCCACGCTGGCCATGCTCTCGATGATCGAGCAGTAGACACCGCCGTGCACCAGGCCCATCGGCTGCAGCAGCTTGGGGGTGACCTCGAGTTGCGCCCGGGCGCCGTCGGGGCTGAGTTCGGTGAATTGCAGCCCGATCTCCTGATCGAAGGGCGCGGTGAAATCCGGTGGCATGGTCGGCGGCTGTGGCACGTTCTGTGTTTACACCATCGCCCAGAAACGGCTGAGCCCCGTGCCGCTGGGCACGGGGCTCGCCGATCGAGTAGACCGGGGGTCACTGCAGCCCTCAGGACTCTGCCGCGGTCGTAGTTCGCTCGACCCGGTTAGCATAGGCAAGGCTGCCCTAATTTCGCAAGCATCTATTCGGCGGCGCGGGGAGCCGCTTCGGTACGACGGTCGGTAGTAACGCGGAGTACGATGATGTCGACGCTCAGGAGAGAACGCACTATGGCGAAACTGACCCGGCTGGGGGATCTGGAACGCGCGGTGATGGATCACTTGTGGTCCATGCCCGAGCCTCAAACGGTCCGGCAGGTCCATGACGCGTTGTCCGCGCGACGCGACCTTGCCTACACGACGATCATGACTGTCCTGCAACGGCTGGCCAAGAAGAATCTGGTCTCCCAGATTCGCGACGACCGCGCGCACCGCTACGCGCCCGTGCACGGCCGCGACGAACTGGTCGCCGGCCTGATGGTGGACGCCCTCGCACAGGCGGAAGACTCCGGCGGCCGGCAGGCCGCGCTGGTGCACTTCGTCGAGCGGGTGGGCGCCGACGAGGCGGACGCCCTGCGGCGGGCGCTGGCCGAACTCGAGGCCAATCAACGCGATCACGCGCCATCCGCTGGCGCGTCGACGGAGGACTGAGGGAGACTGGCAGCGTGTCCGCGCTGGCCTTCACCATCCTCGCGGTGCTGCTGGTCGGCCCGGTGCCGGCCTTGTTGGCACGCGCGAGCTGGCCGCTGCGCGCTCCGCGCGCCGCGATGGTGTTGTGGCAGGCCATCGCGCTGGCCGCGGTCCTCTCGGCGTTCAGCGCCGGCATCGCCATCGCCACTCGGCTGTTGATGCCGGGTCCCGACGGGCGGCCCACGGCCAGCATCGTCGGCGCGGCCGGCCGGCTCGGGTGGCCGCTGTGGGCCGCCTACATCAGCGTGTTCGCCCTGACGGTGCTGGTCGGCGCCCGCTTGATGGTCGCCGTCGTCCGGGTCGCCATCGTCAACCGGCGCCGGCGGGCCCATCACCGCATGGTGGTCGATCTGGTCGGCCACGGCCACGACGGGGCGCTCCCCCGGCCCTGCGCCCGCACCCGCGACCTCCGGGTGTTGGACGTTCCGCAGCCGCTCGCCTACTGCCTCCCCGGCGTCCGTAGCCGGGTGGTCGTCAGCGAGGGCGCGCTGAGCGCGCTCGCCGATGCCGAGGTCGCCGCGATCCTCAGCCACGAGCGGGCCCACCTGCGCGCCCGGCACGACCTCGTCCTGGAGGCCTTCACCGCCGTGCACGCCGCCTTCCCGCGGCTGGTGCGCAGCGCGAACGCGCTCGGCGCGGTGAAGCTCCTCGTCGAGCTGCTCGCCGACGACGCCGCCGTGCGCGCGGCGGGTCGCACTCCCCTGGCCCGCGCGCTGGTTGCCTGCGCGTCGGGGCGCGCGCCGTCGGGGGCGTTGGCCGCCGGCGGCCCCAGCACGGTGGTCCGCGTGCGCCGGCTGTGCGGGGACGGCAACAGCTTGGCGCTTTCGGCGGCCGCATACCTGTCCGCGGTGGCCGTGTTCGTGGTGCCCACCGTCGCGCTGGCCGTACCGTGGCTCACGGAGCTGCGGCGCCTGTTCAACCTCTGACCCGACGCCGAAGCGATCACCCCGGGCGCACGCCTGCCCGCTGTGCCACAGTGTGACGGAAAGCTTTTCGGCAGAGTTCACCGACGTGAGAGGCCAAGACATGAGTTCGTCCGATTCGACTACGGGTACCGCGCAAATCGGCGTCACCGGGCTGGCGGTGATGGGTTCGAACATCGCACGCAATTTCGCCCGGCACGGCTACACCGTCGCGCTGCACAACCGGTCGATCGCGAAAACCGACGCGCTGCTGTCCGAGCACGGCGACGAGGGCAACTTCGTGCGCTCGGAGTCCATCGCCGAGTTCCTGGACGCGCTCGAGAAGCCCCGACGGGTGCTGATCATGGTCAAGGCCGGCGACCCGACCGACGCGGTGATCAACGAGCTTGCCGACGCCATGGAGGAAGGCGACATCATCATCGACGGCGGCAACGCCCTCTACACCGACACCATCCGACGGGAGAAGGCCATGCGGGAGCGCGGCCTGCACTTCGTCGGCGCCGGCATCTCGGGCGGCGAGGAGGGCGCGCTGAACGGCCCGTCGATCATGCCGGGCGGCCCCGCCGAGTCGTACAAGTCGCTGGGCCCGCTGCTCGAGGAGATCTCCGCCCACGTCGACGGCGTCCCGTGCTGCACCCACATCGGGCCCGACGGCGCCGGCCACTTCGTGAAGATGGTGCACAACGGCATCGAGTACTCCGACATGCAGCTGATCGGCGAGGCCTACCAGCTGCTGCGCGACGGCCTGGGCAAGACCGCGGGCGAGATCGCCGACGTCTTCGACGAGTGGAACAAAGGCGACCTGGACAGCTTCCTCGTCGAGATCACCGCAAAAGTGTTGCGTCAGAACGACGCCAAGACGGGTAAGCCGCTCGTCGACGTCATCCTCGACGAGGCCGAGCAGAAGGGCACCGGCCGCTGGACGGTGAAGTCGGCGCTGGACCTCGGTGTCCCGGTCACCGGCATCGCCGAGGCGGTGTTCGCCCGCGCGCTGTCGGGTTCGGTGACCCAGCGCAAGGCCACCACCGAGCTGGCGTCCGGCCAGCTGGGCGAAAAGCCCAGCGATGCAAAGCAATTCGTGGAGGATGTCCGCCAGGCCCTGTATGCGTCGAAGATCATCGCGTACGCCCAGGGCTTCAACCAGATCCAGGCCGGCAGCGCCGAATACGACTGGGACATCACGCCGGGTGACCTGGCCACCATCTGGCGCGGCGGCTGCATCATCCGCGCGAAGTTCCTCAACCGCATCAAGGACGCCTTCGACGAGGACCCCGACCTGCCGTCCCTGATCGTCGCGCCCTACTTCCGCAGCGCGATCGAGGCCGCCATCGACGGCTGGCGTCGCGTCGTGGTGACCGCCACGCGCCTGGGCATCCCGATCCCGGGTTTCTCCTCCGCGCTGTCTTACTACGACGCCCTGCGCACCGAGCGGCTGCCCGCCGCGCTGACCCAGGGCCTGCGGGACTTCTTCGGGGCACACACCTACGGCCGCATCGACGACGACCCGGCCAAGCGCTTCCACACGCTGTGGAGCGGGGACCGCAGCGAAGTGCCCGCCTAGCGGGGTACTACTAGAGGACACGAGGGGGCAGGCGACGGCGATGAGATTCCTGGACGGGCATCGGCCCGCGTACGACCTGACCTACAACGACGTCTTCATCATGCCGAACCGGTCGGAGGTCGCCTCGCGCTTCGACGTCGACCTGTCCACCGCCGACGGCTCGGGCACCACCATTCCGGTGGTGGTCGCCAACATGACCGCGGTGGCCGGGCGGCGGATGGCCGAGACGGTCGCGCGGCGGGGCGGCCTGGTCATCCTGCCGCAGGACCTGCCGATCACCGCGGTGCAGCAGACGGTGGAGTTCGTCAAGAGCCGGGACCTGGTTCTCGACACCCCGGTGGTGCTGGGGCCCGACGATTCGGTGTCCGACGCGACGGCGCTGATCCACAAGCGCGCCCACGGGGTCGCCGTCGTCGCCTTCGAGGGCCGCCCCATCGGTTTGGTCAGCGAATCCTGCTGCCTGGGCGTGGACCGCTTCACCCGGGTGCGCGACGTCGCCATCACCGATTTCGTCACCGCCCCGGCCGGCACCGAGCCGCGCAAGATCTTCGACCTGCTCGAGCACGCCCCGATCGGCGTCGCCGTGGTGACGAACGCGGACGGCACGCTGTCCGGCGTGCTGACCCGCACCGGGGCCGTCCGGACCGGTCTCTACACGCCGGCGGTCGACGGCACCGGACGGCTGCGGGTGGGCGCGGCCGTCGGCATCAACGGCGACGTGGGGGCCAAGGCGCGCTCCCTGGTCGAGGCGGGCGTCGACGTGCTCGTCATCGATACCGCGCACGGGCACCAGGTCAAGACGCTCGACGCGATCCGCACGGTGTCGTCGCTGGAACTCGGTGTGCCGCTGGTGGCGGGCAACGTCGTCTCGGCCGAGGGCACCCGCGACCTGCTGGGCGCCGGGGCCAACATCGTCAAGGTCGGCGTCGGGCCGGGGGCGATGTGCACCACCCGGATGATGACCGCCGTGGGCCGCCCACAGTTCTCGGCCGTGGTCGAATGCGCTTCGGCGGCAAGGCAATTGGGTGGGCACGTGTGGGCCGACGGCGGCGTTCGGCACCCGCGGGACGTGGCGCTGGCGCTGGTGGCCGGGGCGTCCAACGTGATGATCGGTTCGTGGTTCGCCGGGACCTACGAATCGCCCGGGGACCTGATGCGCGACCGCGAGGACCAGCCCTACAAGGAGAGCTACGGCATGGCCTCCAAGCGGGCGGTGGTGGCCCGCAGCGCCGCCGACACCGCGTTCGATCGCGCCCGCAAAGCGCTGTTCGAGGAAGGCATTTCGACATCACGCATGGAGCTGGACCCCGATCGGGGCGGCGTCGAGGATCTGCTCGACCACATCACCTCGGGCGTGCGCAGCACGTGCACCTACGTCGGCGCCGCCAACCTGACCGAGCTGTACGAGCGGGCCGTCGTCGGGGTGCAGTCCACCGCCGGATTCGCCGAAGGGCATCCGCTGCCGCTGGGTTGGTGAGCGGCCCCGGTCACGCGTCCGGACGGGGCAGCGCGTAGAGCGATATGCGCCGGTTCCCGGTGTCGTGCTCGCCGAGGAACGCGCAGCCGACGTACTCGCACACACGGCGCGCCGAGGTGTTGCGGTGATCGGGGTCGAACATGATGCGCCGGCACCGGGGCTCCGCGTCGAACAGGCTGCCGACGATCCGCGGCAGCAGCGTCGCGCCCAGCCCCTGGTGCACCATGGCGGGGTCGGCGATCGCGGCGTGCAGCCCCAGGTCGAAGGGCCGGGCATCGTAATGCCGAGAAATCAAATCCTTTGCGCCCCAATACACTTCGAGATAAGCGCACGCCGTGTTGCGGACGGTCCCGATCAGCGGCAGCGAATACGTGCCGTCCAGCTGCGCACCCAGATGCCGCTCCCACCGCGGGGTGGGCCAGTCGTATTCCCAGGCCGCCGCCAGGTGCGGGCGGTTCATCCACTCCGACACCATGCCCGCGTCCTCGTGCCGCGCGACGCGCAGCGCGAAGGGCGCCTCCAGCACGGGCAGCGGCGGCCGGGCGATGCGCGCGATCTCGTGGGGGATGTCGGCGCGCTCGCGCGGAAGGGCTTGGGCCGGTTGGGTTTCGGGTGGGGCTTCGGAGGCCATAGTGCGCAGAGCCTACCGTAGTAAGGTTAGGCAACCCATACTTGGGTCGCGGTCCCGAGCGGGGCGCCGGCGAACACGGTGCTCGGCCGGGGCGCGGCCCGGATCCGGCTACCATAAATCAGCAAAGACGGAGGCGACCGCGTCCGCACCGGATTCTCCGCAGCGAAAGGATCGACGTGCCGCAGGCACCCGTGCAGGCCATGGGCTTTCGGGGGCGGCAGCCGTCGGACGAGCCGCCCGATGCGGAGCCCTCCCCGGCGAGGCGGGCGGGCCGATCGGCCGGCGGGCGGCGTGATCGATGAACGTCAACATCACCGCGCTCAGCATCGTGGCCATCGCGGTGCTCATCTTCGGCAACGCGATCTTCGTGGCCGCCGAGTTCTCGCTCACGACGCTGGACCGCAGCGCGGTGGAGGCCAACGCCCGCGGCGGCGGGCGCCGGGACCGCGCGATCCGGCGGGCCCACCACAAGCTGTCGTTCCAGCTGTCCGGCGCCCAGTTGGGCATCTCGGCGACCACCCTGGCGGCCGGTTACCTGACCGACCCGATGCTGGCCGACCTGCCCCACCCGTGGTTCGACGCGATGGGCGTTCCCGACAAGGTGGCCGACGCGATCATGGCGTTCGTGGCGTTGGTGATCGTCACCTCGGTGTCGATGGTGTTCGGCGAGCTGGTCCCGAAATACCTCGCCGTCGCCCGGCCGTTGTCCACGGCCCGGGCCGTGGTCGGTGTCCAGTTGCTGTTCTCGCTGCTGTTCACCCCGGCGATCCGGCTCACCAACGGCGCGGCGAACTGGATCGTGCGCCGGCTGGGCATCGAACCGGCCGAGGAGCTGCGGTCGGCGCGGTCGCCGCAGGAGCTGTTGTCGCTGGTGCGTTCCTCGGCGCGCAGCGGCTCCCTGGACGCGGCCACCGCCGCGCTGGTGCGGCGCTCGCTGCAGTTCGGCACCCTGACCGCCGAGGAGCTGATGACGCCCCGGTCGAAGATCGTGGCGCTGCAGACCGACGAGACCGTCGCCGACCTGGTGGCCACGGCCGCGGAGTCCGGCTTCTCCCGCTTCCCGATCGTCGACGGCGACCTCGACGAAACCGTCGGCATCGTGCACGTCAAACAGGTGCTGGCCATCCCGGCCGCCGACCGGGCGCGCACGCTGCTGACGACGGTGGCGCGGCCCGTTCCGGTGGTGCCGTCGACGCTGGACGGCGACGCCGTCATGGCGGAGATCCGCGCCAACAGCCTGCAGACCGCGATGGTCGTCGACGAATACGGCGGCACCGCGGGCATGGTGACGGTCGAGGACCTGATCGAGGAGATCGTCGGCGACGTCCGCGACGAACACGACGACGCCACCCCGGACGTGGTCGCGGCGGGCAGCGGCTGGCGGGTCTCGGGTCTGCTGCGCATCGACGAGGTGGCCACCGCCACCGGCTTCCGCGCCCCCGAGGGGCCCTACGAGACCATCGGCGGGCTGGCGCTGCGCGAATTCGGTCACATCCCGGTGGCCGGCGAAACGGTCAAGCTGCCGGCCCTGGACGCCGACGGGCTGCTGGACCATGCGTTGCGGTGGCAAGCGACCGTCATCCGGATGGAGGGACGCCGCATCGACCTGCTGGAGCTGATCGAGCTTCGCGGTGACGGCGAGACCGCGGCGGCCGGGGGGCAACGATGAGCGATCCCGTGGGCGTGGTCCTGGCGATCGTGCTGATCGGCGTGAACGCCTTCTTCGTCGGGGCGGAATTCTCGCTGATCTCGGCCCGGCGCGACCGCCTCGAAGCGTTGGCCGAACAGGGCAAGGCGCGGGCCGTCACCGTGATCCGTGCCGGCGAGCAGCTCCCGGCCATGCTGGCCGGGGCCCAGCTGGGGGTCACGGCCGCCTCGCTGCTGCTCGGCCGGATCGGTGAGTCGGCGGTCTCCAGCCTGCTGCGCTCGGCGCTGGGCCTGACCAGCATTCCCCCGACGCTGCTGCACACGCTGTCGTTCGCCATCGCGCTGGCGATCGTCGTCACGCTGCACGTGCTGCTCGGCGAGATGGTGCCCAAGAACATCGCGCTGGCGGGCCCCGAGCGCACGGCGATGCTGCTGGTGCCGGCCTACCTGGCCTATGTGCGAGCCGTCCGGCCGTTGATCGTGTTCTACAACAAGTGCGCCAGCGTGGTGGTCCGCGCGCTGGGCGTGGAGCCCAAGGAAGAGCTCGAGATCGCGGTCTCCCCCGTCGAGCTCAGCGAGATGATCGCCGAATCGGAATCCGAAGGCCTGCTGGACCGCGAGGAGCACACCCGGCTGACGCGGGCGCTGCAGATCGGCACCCGGGTGGTCGGCGACGTGGCCGTCCCGCTCGCCGACGTCCACGCCGTGCCGGTGGCCGCGCCGGGCAGCGGGCCGACGATCGGCGCCGTCGAGCAGGCCCTGGCCCGGACCGGCTACTCGCGGTTTCCGGTGGCGAACGCCGCCGGCGACTTCATCGGCTACCTGCACATCAAGGACATGCTGACGCTCGGTGACGATCCGCGCACGGTGATCGACCTGGCGATGGTCCGGCCCCTGCCGCGGCTGCCCAAGTCCCTGCCGCTGGCCGACGCGCTGTCGCGGATGCGCCGCAGCAACAGCCATCTGGCGCTGGTGACCGGCGCGGGCGGCGAGGTGGTGGCGATGGTCGCGATGGAAGACCTGGTTGAGGACCTCGTCGGAACGATGCGCGACGCGTAGGGGTACGCCGTCCCCGAGGCGGATTCGCAAGAGCCCGTATGATTTCCATCGGCTGCCAGTCAAGAAAGTGCTGGAGGGCGCAGGATCCCCGCGCGCGGATGCGTTGCTGGAAAACGATCCCCTGGCCCGCCGCGGCGGCCTGGTTTTGAGCTGTCAGCGCGGCCTGACCTGGGGTGGCGGGTTAGGCGGATAAGCTCACCAGGCTGCTGCTCGGTACGCTGAAGGCATTGCCGCTCCGAGCCAATGGCGGCTTGAAGAGGCTTCATTATGGAGGAGAAACATGACTGATCGCGTGTCGGCGGGGAACCTGCGCGTCGCCCGAGTGCTCTACGACTTCGTGAACAACGAGGCCCTGCCCGGCACCGACATCGACGCGGACAGCTTCTGGGCCGGAGTCGACAAAGTCGTCACCGACCTCACGCCCAAGAACCAGGATCTGCTGCGCCGGCGCGACGAGTTGCAGGCCCAGATCGACAAGTGGCACCGCCAACGCGTCATCGAGCCGTTCGACGTCGAGGCTTACCGCCAGTTCATCACCGAAATCGGTTACCTGCTGCCCGAACCCGAAGACTTCACCATCACCACCTCCGGTGTCGACGACGAGATCACCACGACCGCGGGCCCCCAGCTGGTGGTGCCGGTGCTCAACGCCCGCTTCGCGCTGAACGCCGCGAACGCGCGCTGGGGCTCGCTGTACGACGCCCTGTACGGCACCGACGTGATCGCGGAGGACGACGGCGCCGAAAAGGGCACCGGCTACAACAAGGTTCGCGGCGACAAGGTCATCGCCTACGCGCGCAAGTTTCTCGACGAGGCCGTGCCGCTGGAGTCCGGCTCCTGGGC
>NZ_LZIZ01000179.1:0-34394 GCF_001666915.1 Mycobacterium sp. E3339
GGCGATCAGGTCCTCCTCCGAGCGCCGGCTGCGTTGCGCCGCGATGGCCAGTGCGCCGTATTCGACGAAGCTGCCGGGATCGACGAGATCGGCGATGTTCTCCCGCGCCGTGCGGCGACCCTGCCGGTGCCGCTTGGCCACCGCGGCCTCCCGGCCCTCATCGAGGGTGAACAGGTGCCGCCGGCGCACCTCCTCGAGGTCCGCGCGCGTCCGGTCGAGATCCGTTGCCGCCGTTGCTAACTCGCCCCCAGCGGCGGCGTCGGTGCGGGTGAAGACCAGCAGCGGGTCGCCGGTGCCGACCACCTGCCCGGGCGACACCAGGACGCGCACGGTCCGCAGCGCGTCCGGCGCGGCGAGCACATGCTGCATCTTCATCGCCTCGAGGACCACGAGCTGGGCGCCCGCGCCGAAGTCGGCGCCCTCGGGCACCACCTCGACGACGGTGCCGGCCAGCTGGGCACGCAGTGCGTCCTCGCCGGGATACAGCTCGACCGGCGCGGCGCGGACCTCGTGCTGGTGTGTCGACGCCGCCGCCGCCAGCTCCGGCAGCTTGTCGTCGAGGAAAGCGGTGGTCACCCAACCGGATTCCAGCGCGGGATCACCCAGCAGCTCACGCAGGAAGTCGACGTTGGTGCGGACGCCCTCGATACCGAACTCCGCGAGGGCGGTGCGGGCCTTCCGCAGCGCCGCCGGGGCCGACGACCCGTGCACGTGCGCGACGACCTTGGCCAGCAGCGAGTCGTATTGCGGGTTGACGACCAGGCCGGCCCGGCCGTAGGTGTCGACGCGGATCCCGGGCCCGCTCGGCGGCGTGAACGCGGTAAGCGTGCCGGCCGCGGGCACGACGGACAGGTCGGGCGCGAACGTCTCCGCGTTGACCCGGGCCTGGATCGCGATGCCGCGATGCGCGGCGGGCTCGCCGATGACTTCGTTACCGTCGGAGGCGATTCCGGCCGGCAGGCCCAGCTGGTAATAGGAGGCGCCGCCCGCGATGGCCAGCTGGAGGGCCACCAGGTCGAAGCCGGTCGTCTCCTCGGTGATGGTGTGCTCCACCTGGATTCTGGGGTTCACTTCGAGGAACACGAATTCCTCACCGGCGACCAGGAATTCGACCGTGGCCAGCCCACGCAGCGCGACGCGCGCGCACAACCTGGCCGCGGCCTGGTGCAAATCGTGCCGCAGCCTGTCGGAAAGCCCTTGGGCGGGGGCGATTTCGACGAGCTTCTGATAGCGCCGCTGGATGCTGCAGTCGCGGTCGCCGAGCGCGAGCGCGCGCGTTTGGTGCCCCGCCGGCGCGGCGACGACCTGAACCTCGATGTGTCGCGCGCCGTCGAGCAGCGCCTCGGCGAACAGCGCGGGATCGCCGAAGCCCAGTTGCGCCTCCGCGGCACACTGTCGGCACGCGCCGGCGATCTGGTCGGCGCGGCGCACCGCGCGCATCCCCCGGCCGCCCCCGCCGGCGAGCGCCTTGATCATGATGGCCCCGCCCCGGGCCGCGAAAAACGCCTCGATGTCCGCGACGCTGCTCGGCCCGTCGGTCGCGGGCAACACCGGCACCCCGGCGGCGACGGCGGCGGCGCGGGCGGCGGACTTGTTGCCCAGCAGTTCGAGCGCGTCAGCGCCAGGCCCGACGAACGCGTACCCCGCGCCGACACAGGCACGAGCGAATTCGGCGTTCTCGCTGAGGAAGCCGTACCCGGGGTGGATCAGTTCCGCACCCGAGCTCTTGGCCGCGGCCAGTAGGGCGGGCTGGTCCAGGTAGGCGCGCGGCCCGGCGCCCGGCAGCCCGATCGCCTCGTCGGCCGCGTGCACGTGCGGGCTCTCGGCATCGTCCTCGGCGTATACGGCGACGGTTCGCATGCCCAATTCGACTACGGTGCGGACGATTCGGAGCGCGATCTCGCCGCGGTTGGCGATCAGCACCGTGGCGCTCATCGCAGCGGCTCCCCCCACTGCACCTGCTCGCGAAGCCTGCCCTTGAGCAGCTTGCCGCCGGCGTTGCGCGGCAGCGCGGTGTCGACCACCGTGACGTACTGCGGCACCTTGAAGTCGGCGAGCCGCTCGCGGCAGTGGTCGAGCACCGCCGGCACGTCGATCTCGTCGGCGCCGCCGAACAGCACCGCGCCCACCTTCTCGCCCATGATGTCGTCGGGAACCGCCAACACGCACGCGTCGGCGACACCGGGCGCCGCCAGCAGCGCCGCTTCCACCTCGACGCTGGACACGTTTTCGCCGCCGCGATTGATGATGTCCTTGAGGCGGTCGACGATGTGCACGCGGCCCGCCTCGTCGACCCGCACCACGTCGCCGGTGTGCAACCAACCGTCCACGATGGTCGCCGCGGTCGCTTCCGGGCGGTTCCAGTACCGGGCGGTGACGTTCGCGCCGCGCACCACCAGCTCGCCGACGCCCTCCTCATCGCCGCCGAAGGGAATCAGTCCGAGGTCGACGGAGGGGACCGCGTATCCGACCGAGTCGGCGTGCTCCACGGCGTCGCGGCTTGGCAGTACCGTCATCAGCGACGCCGTCTCGGTCATGCCGTAGGCGTTGAAGACGGTCGCTTGCGGAAAGGCGTTCTGCACCGAACGCACCAGCGACGGGGCGATCGGGGCGCCCCCGTAGCCCACCCAGCGGACGCCCGAGACGTCGGCGTCGGCAAAGCCGTTGTGCCGCAGCATCAATGCGTAGATCGCCGGCACGGTGGCCATCACGGAGATGCGCTCGGCGCTCAGCGTGGCGATCAGCGCGTCCAGGTCGAGGGCGGGCATGATCACCGAGGCCCCACCCATCCGGGTCGCGGCCAGCAGCTGGGTGTTGCACCCGGTCACGTGGAACAGCGGCACCGAGATGAGCGTGCGCATTCCGTCACCCAGGTCGCGCGGCTGGTCGAAACAGCGAATCGCGTTCTCGGTGTTGGTCAAGAAGGCCTCGTGGGTGGTCGGCACGCCCTTGGGGTGGCCGGTGGTGCCCGACGTGTAGAACAGCGCGGCCACGTCGGCGCGGTCCAGTCGCTCCGTCACATGCGGCTGGCCGTCGGGCAGCGGGGTGTCCGCCGCCAGGTCCAGGGTGGCCCCCGAGTCGGACAGGACGAAGTCCACCTCGGGCTGCGCCGAGCGGGTATTGACCGCGACCGCAACGCCGCCGGCCATCACGGCGCCCCAGAACGCCAGCACCCAATCGATGCCGGCGGGGTAACGCACCGCGACGCGGTCACCGCGTCGTACGCCCGCCGCGCGCAGCCCGCCGGCGACGCGCGCCGCGCGGTCCCACAGCTGGCGGTAGGTCAATCGGGCGGCGCCGAGTTCGACCACCGCCTCGCTGTTCGGGCGCTGCTCGACCTGTTCGGCGAGCATGTCCAGCAGCGTGGCGGGCAGGTCGTCATAGTGCGGGACGCCGTCGGCGTCGCGGGTCACGCCTGTCGTCGGGAACGGGTTGTGGCCGCGCGGAATTTCGATCACTGGAGGCATGCCCGGTCCTTACTATCGGCGTGTCCTATCGTGATGGCCGTGACGGTCGACGATTCCGCCATCATGCCCGAGGCGTTCTTCACTGTCGACGGTGACTCCTTTGTGCCGGGCCCGCTGACCCGGGGACCGTGGGGGGCCGCGATGGGCGGCCAGAATGTCGGCGGCCTGTTGGGTTGGGGCATAGAGCAATCCGGCGTCGAGCCCGACTTTCAGCCCGCCCGCCTCACGGTCGACCTGCTCCGCCCCGCGTTGCTCGAGCCGGTGCAGATCCGGACCTCGGTGCAGCGGGAGGGCAGGCGGATCAAGCTCGTCGACGGCGCGCTGGTGCAGAACGGCACCACCGTCGCCCGGGCCAGTGCGCTGTTCCTGCGCCGGGGGGAGCATCCCGACGGGGAGGTGTGGTCCGCGCCCCTGGCCATGCCGCCGCCCCCGGCCGATTCCGGCGGCTTCCCGGCCGACATGCCGTTTCTGATCTGGGGCTACGGGGCCACCGACGCGGGCAGCCCGGGCATCGCGGCCGGTGAGTGGGAACAGTCCCACTCCCGAAAGTTCGCGTGGACGAGGATCTTTCGCCCGATGGTGCAGGGCTACCCGCTGACCCCGTTCACCCGTCTGGCCTTCGTCGGGGACATCACGAGTTCGCTGACCCATTGGGGCACAGGCGGTTTGCGCTACATCAACGCCGACTACACCGTCACCGCCAGCCGCCTGCCCGACGGTGAATTCCTGGGGCTGGCGGCGCAAAGCCATTACGGCGCGGCCGGGGTGGCCACCGGCGCCGCCACCCTGTTCGACCGGCACGGGCCGATCGGCACCAGCTCGGCGCTGGCCCTGGCCCAACCGGCCGAGGCGTTCAAACCGACCCACACCTAGGCGGCTCATTCCATGAGCTGGGCGGCGACCGTCGCGCCGAGTTCCCAGCAGGCCTGCAGGTCGCCCCTGTCCGGCTTGCCCGAAACCAGCACGGTCTCAGCGGCTTTCACCCAGCCGAGCCCCGTCGTGATCGACATGACGCCGCGTTCGGCACCCTCGGTGCCCTCGTTGCCGTGCAGGTAGAGGCCGAACGGGCGCCCGCGCGACGAGTCCAGCAGCTGGTAGTAGGCGCAGTCGAACGCGTGCTTGAGCGCCCCGCTCATGTAGCCCAGGTTCGCGGGGCTGCCCAGCAGATAGCCGTCGGCTTGCAGCATCTCGGCCGGCGACACCGTCAGCGCCGGCCGCCGGACGACGTCCACGCCCTCGATCTCGGGGTCGGTGGCGCCGGAGACGACCGCCTCGAACATCTCGTGGCAGTGCGGGGAGGGCGTGTGGTGGACGATCAGCAGGGTTTTGCGCGGTGTCTCGTTCACGGGCGGCCCTGCAACTCCAGCGCCGTCTTCATGGCTTCGCGCGCGCGGCGGCGGTCGCCGGCGTAGTCGTAGGCGCGGGCCAGCCGATACCAGCGCCGCCAGTCGTCGGGGTGGTCTTCGACTTCGGTGCGCACCGAGGCGAACAGCGCGTCGGCGGCGCCCCGTTCGATGCGGCCGGACGCCCGCCGCGGCAGCGCGCTGGTGTCGAGCTCCATGTCGTCGGCCGCGATCAGATTGGCCAGCTTCTGGTGGGCGAACCCGAACCGCAGCGTCGCCACCATGGCCCACAGCCCGATCAGGGGCATGATCAGCACCGCCAGCCCCAGGCCCACGGCCGCCGCCCGGCCCGAGGCGATCATCGCTACGGCCATCCGCCCCAGCAGCACGAAGTACGCCAGCATCGCCACGCACAGGAACGCGATCAGCAACTGGGTGCGCAGGGCCGAGCTCATTGCAGGTCGAGCAGGGGCTCGAGCCCGACGGTCAGGCCGGGGCGTTGCGCGACGCGCCGCACCGCCAGCAACACGCCGGGCACGAACGAGGTGCGGTCCAGGCTGTCGTGGCGGATGGTGAGCGTCTCCCCCTCGGTGCCGAACAGGATCTCCTGATGCGCGACCAGCCCGGCCAGCCGCACCGAGTGCACGGGGATGCCGTCGACGTCCGCGCCCCGGGCGCCGGGCAGGCCGGTGCTGGTGGCATCGGGGTTGGGCGGCAAGCCTTTTCGGGCCTCGGCGATTAGCTTGGCGGTGCGGGCGGCGGTGCCCGATGGGGCGTCGGCCTTGTGCGGATGGTGCAGCTCGATCACCTCGACCGAATCGAAGAAGCGCGCGGCCTGCTTGGCGAAGTGCATGGACAGCACCGCCCCGATCGCGAAGTTGGGGGCGATGAGGACGCTCGTGTTCGGGCTCTTGGCCAGCCACTTCTCGACCTGGTCCAGCCGCTCGGCGGTGAAGCCGGTGGTGCCGACGACGGCGTGAATTCCGTTGCCGATGAGGAACTCCAGATTGCCCATCACCACGTCGGGGTGGGTGAAGTCGATGACCACCTCGGTCTTGGCGTCGGTGAACAGGCTGAGCGAGTCGCCCGCATCCACCTCGGCGGACAGCGTCAAATCCTCGGCGGCCTGCACGCCGGCCACCATCGCCGAACCGACTTTTCCTTTAGCTCCCAAGACGCCTACCCGCATGGGTTTCACCCTAGACCGGGCCGATTGATCCACAGTCGGGTGTTTATCCACAACCGGTGCGTTTTCGATGGCGCGCGCTGGGCCGCGCGGTTTACTGTTCGAACATGCGTTCGATCGAAGTTCCGCCGGAAGTGGCCGCCGCCCTGGACGCGCTGGACGCGGCCGACGCGGCGGTGCGCGGGCTCGATTGCGGCGCGCTGAGCCCCGTCGTCCGGCTGCACGTGCTGGAGGCGATGGAAACCTCGCACCGGCGCCAAGCCGCGGTCGGCACCGAGGTGATCGCCGGCCTGGCGAACGAGGATCCCGCCGAGGTCGGCGGACCGGTCCACAAGGTCATCGCCGACTGGTTGCGGATCAGCTATGCCGACGCGTGCCGCCGGGTTCGAGACGCCAAGCAGCTCTCGCCGCGGCTGACGCTCACCGGCCAGGAGTTGCCGCCGGAGTTGCCCGCCACCGCCGCAGCGTGGCGCGACGGCGTCCTCGATGGCCAGCACCTGCGGGTGATCCAGGCGTTCGTGCGTGACCTGCCGGCCGCCGTCTCGCCCGAGGAGGTCGATGCGGCCGAGCGATTCCTGGCCCGGCAAGCGGCCGGTTTGCGTCCCGACCAGTTGCAGAAGGTCGCGCACCAGTGCGCATTACGACTCAATCCCGACGGGAAGTTCTCCGATGTCGACCGCGCCCGTCAGCGCGGCTTCAGCTGGGCCGCGCAACGGCCCGACGGGATGAGCGTCGGCAAGCTGGTCGCGTCCCCGGAACTGCGCGCCAACCTCGACGCGTGGCTGGCCCGCTTCGCCGCCCCCGGCATGTGCAACCCCGACGACGAAAAGCCGTGCACAGAGGGCGAACCCGGGGACCAGCCCGCGAGCGGTGACACGCGCAGCCACGCGCAGCGCCAGCATGACGCGATCAACGCGCTGGTGCGCGGCCAGCTGGGCGACCCGCGGCTGGGGGCGCACAACGGGTTGCCGGTCACCGTCATCGTCTCCACCACGCTGCAGCAGCTCACTTCCGGCACCGGGCGTGCGGTGACGGGCGGCGGCACGGTGCTGCCGATGCGCGACGTGATCCGGATGGCGAGCCACGCCTACCACTACCTGGCCGTGTTCGACGAACACTCCGGTCGCCCACTGTATCTCGGCCGCTCACGGCGGATCGCCACACCCGACCAGCGGATCGTCCTCTACGCGAAGGACCGCGGCTGCAAGCATCCGGGCTGTGACGCGCCGGGCTATTGGTGTGAGGTCCACCATGTCGACGAGTGGGCCGCCGGCGGCCGGACCGATGCCGACAGGCTCACCTTCGCCTGCGCACCGCACCACAAGCTCCTCGAAAAGGGCTGGCGGACAAGGAAGCTGCCGAACGGGCGCACCGAGTGGATTCCGCCGCCGCATCTCGATCGCGGGCAGCGCACGAACGACTACCACCACCCGGAAGACCCTTGACGACGCCTAAACCTTGAAGCGCCCGGCGAATCCGCGCAGCGGCAGGTCGGCGCTGGTGATGAGTCCCGGCGGGGCCGCGACGACCGATTTGATCGAGGCCAGCGCGGGCATGCCGGTCACGGTCATGCCGATGGAGGCGAAGTTATCCGGGTTGGACAGGTCCACACCGGGCTTGGGGAAAATCATGTGTTTGTTGTAGATGCACGGGTCGCCCTTGATCTGAGTGATGTAGCAGCCCTTGATGTTCCAGCTCGGGTCGGTGTGTGGGGTCATCTGCCACTCCAGGTGCGTCTCGACCCGGGGAACGTCGTCCACCATGCCCTGGTACTTGATGTAGTTGCCACCCAGCGAGCCCTTGGGCAGCGTGTACCACCCCAGGTCGACGTCCTTGGTGCAGGCGCCCAGCTCGTAGCTGAACTTGACCTCGTCCAACGGCAGGTCGAAGCAGTCGGCCATCATCAGCACGCTGTCGGCGAAGACGCGGGTGTACTTCTCCAGCTTGCCCGGGATCTCCGGGTCGTCGACCGGCTGGCCGTAGCCCACCTCGATCCAGGTGTCCTTGGAGTGGTGGCATGAGACGTCGACGGATTCGATGGTGGTGACGTTCTCGATATCGGCGACGTCGGCCGAGCACACGACGCCCAGGATCTGGTTCAGGCCCGGGTTCATCCCGGTCCCGTAGAACGTGGCGCCGCCCTTCTCGCACGCCTCGGCCAGCAGCCGGCTCACCGGCTTGCCAGACGGATGGGGGTGGTTCTTGTCGCGGTGCCAGCCGATGATCCAGTCGGCCGTGGTGACGATGTCGATGCCCGCCTCGAGCACTGTGACGTACAGGTCCTCGTCGGGGAACACGCCGTGAAACGTGAGCACGTCCGGCCTGGCGGCGATGATCTCCTCGACGCTCCCGGTGAACTTGACGCCGTTGGACCCCACCCCGGCGAATTCGCCGGTGTCCTTACCGACCTTATCGGCCGAATAGGCATGCACCCCAACGAGTTCCAGGTCAGGATGGGTGGCGATCCGTCTGATCATCTCCGAGCCGACGTTTCCGCTGCCAACCTGGAAGACACGGATCGGTGCGCTACTCATTGCATTGAGCCTTCCTGTGCTGCGAATGCCTCGGGATAGAACTGCTTGGCCCACTTGCGAATTGCGGTAAAGCCCTCGTACTCGTCGGTGGCCAGCGCCGGCGGGTCGGAATAGCGCTGGTGCTGCCAGATCTCGATGTCCTGCTCGAACTGCCGGATCACTTCGCGGCCGAACTCGGCCGCCTTGCGTTCGGCGCGGGCCGGGTCCTTGCCCGGGCTGCGGCCGATGTAAACCATGAATCGGACATCGGAGGTGAACTCGTCGACCGGGGTGACCGCGGAGATGGTGCGGTTGTCGATCATCCCCCAGCTCTTGGTCACCGCGATGCCCAGGCCGCCGTTGACGGCCTCCACCCCGCTGTTGACGTCCTCGATCTTCTGCCCGTCGTCACCCTCGAACGTGATGGTGAAGTCGACGAACGAGACCGGCTCCGCGAAGTCGTGGCGGGTGAACACCGGCACGATGGGCGTGTTGTGCACGAATTTGAAATGCGCGAAGTCCACGCCGTTTTCGAGCACATACTGCGGATGCAGTTCCAGGGCCTGCCGGTACAACCGCTGCTGCGGGTAGTAGTCGTCCACGCCGCTGCCGTCGCGGAACGCGCCGAACACGTCCGGCGCGTCGAAGTACGGGTCACGGCGCTCGACGTCGTGCCAGATGTAGACCGAGGCGTTGCGTTCCACCACGGGATACGTGCGGATGCGGCGGCCGCGGTTCGGCCGATCCTGGTAGGGAATGCAGACGTTGCGACCCTCGCCGCTCCACTGCCACCCGTGGAACGGGCACTGCAGCACCTCGCCGACCACCTTGCCGCCGTAACCCAAGTGCGCGCCCAGGTGTTCGCAGTATGCGTTCATCACGGTGAGCTGCCCGGACTCGGCCCGCCACGCGACCATCTCCTGGCCGAAGTACTTCATCTTGTGCACGTCGCCCACCCCGATCTCGTCGGACCAGGCGACTTGGAACCAGCCGGTTGGTTTCATCGACAACGGCGGCTTAGCCATGCGGGATCCCTCCTTGGGTACGAATGATAGGCCGCGCCTCCCCAAAATCAAAGTACCCTCTATGAAACCTTGACCACCGCCCCGCGCGATAGGCTCGGCAGATGACTCGGCAGGTCAGCGGGTCCGGAACCGTGAACCGGCGCCCCAACCGGCGTGGCAACGCCACGCGGGAGAGCATGCTCGAGGCCGCGCTCAAGTCGTTGGCCTCCGGCGACCCGGGCTCGGTGTCGGCCAATCGCATCGCCAAGGACATCGGCGCCACCTGGGGCGCGGTGCAGTACCAGTTCGGCGACACCGACGGGTTCTGGGCGGCGGTGCTGCACCGCACCGCCGAGCGCCGCGCCGCGACCTTTTCGACGCTGTCGGCACCCGTCTCGCCGCACGCGCCCCTGCGTGAGCGGGTGGGCGCCATCATCGACACCCTCTACGACGGGTTGGCCTCGCCGGATTCCCGTGCGATCGAGAACCTGCGGGCCGCGCTCCCCCGCGACCCCGACGAGCTCGAGCGCCTGTTTCCGCGCACCGCCGCCGAGCTGTTCTCATGGGGCAAGAGCTGGCTTCAGACCTGCCAGCACGCGTTCGCCGGGCTGGACGTCGACCCGGACCGGGTGCGCGAGGTGGCCGCGCTGATCCCCGCCGCGATGCGCGGCCTG
Source organism: Mycobacterium sp. E3339 (assembly GCF_001666915.1). Taxonomy (NCBI): domain Bacteria; kingdom Bacillati; phylum Actinomycetota; class Actinomycetes; order Mycobacteriales; family Mycobacteriaceae; genus Mycobacterium; species Mycobacterium sp. E3339. The sequence continues at coordinate 10,188 of NZ_LZIZ01000179.1, forward strand.
GTGTCCGAGCGCCAGCTCGGCTCGTACGCGGACCTGGACATGGCGCGGCGCGGCTTGACCAACGCGCTGGCCGCCTACCTGGAGCCAACCCGCCGGTGACGGATGGCGGCATCACGATCCGCCGCGCCGGACCGAACGATTTCGCCCGGGTCGCCGAAATGCACTATCCGGTCTGGCGGCAGTCGTGGACCGGCCTGCTCCCGGATGCCACCCTCGACGTACTCGGATCGCCGCGGCGCTGGGCCATCCTGGCGTATCCCCGGCTCCTGCAGCGCCGCGACTGGAGCATGTGGATCGCCGAATTCGGTTCGGCCACAATCGGTATGACTATCTTCGGGCCGGATCTCGCGACTCCCGAACAGGTCGAACTCGACTCGCTGTACATCGCGGCGGACCACCAACGCCGCGGCGTCGGCGGCCGGCTGCTCGGCACGGCCCTGACCGAAGGCCCTTCTGGCGACGTCGTGTTGTGGTGCGCCGAACGCAATACGCGGGCGCGAATCTTCTACGAGACGAATGGGTTTCGCGCCGACGGCCGCACCCTGGACTGGGAGCCGCTGCCCGGCGTCAAGGTCCCCCATCTGGGCTACCGGCTGACCCGGCGGTGACCTCCCGGCGCAAGTCGTATTGGCCGAGATCGGTGTTCGCCAGCATGGCGCGGTGTTCGCCCGGCGTGAAGGGCCAGACCTCGGGCACCCCGTCCTTGTTCAGATACCAGCTCTGGCAACCGGTGGTCCACACCGTGTCGGGCATCGCCGCGCGCAGCCTGGCGTTGAAGCTCTCGGTCGCGGGCCACGTCGGTTCCACCGTGTCGAATTCGCCTCGGCGCCAACGCTCGATCCAGCGCAGTATGTGGTCGGCCTGCGATTCGGCGACGGTGGTGAGCGCGAGGTTGCCGACCGGGCTGTGCGGCCCCAGCATCATGAAGAAGTTCGGGAAGCCCGGCAGCGCCACCGTCTGGTAGGCCCGGGGACCGTCGCGCCACACGTCGTCGGCGGCGATGCCGTCGCGGCCGATCAGCCGCATCGGCCGGAAGAACGCGTGGGTGTCGAACCCGGTGGCCAGCACGATGATGTCCGCCTCGTGCAGGATTCCGTCGGCGGTCACGATGCCGCGCCGCTCCACGTGGTCGATAGCCGCGGTGACCAGTTCGACGTCGTCGCGCTGCACGGCGCGGTAGAAGCCATTGGACATCACCAGCCGTTTGCACATCGGCGTGTAGTCGGGCGTCAGCGCGCGGCGCAACTCGGGGTCGCGGACCTCGCGCAGGCTGGCCCGGCACAGCGCGCCCATGATCTTGCGGCGCAGCCCCGGCTTGGTCAGCCCGACGGCAAAGGTGTCGTAGCCGAGGCTGTAGCACCGGTAGGCCAGCCGGTCGAGCCAGCCCCACCTGTCGTGGGTGAGGTGGGTGAACCTGCGGTAGCGGGGGTTGGGCAGCCGCAGCACCCACTGCGCGGTGCGCTGGAAGAGCAGCACCCGGCCCGCCACCCCGGCCAGGCCGCAGACGAGTTGCACGCCCGTCGACCCGTTGCCGATGATGGCGACCCGCCGGCCGCGCAATTCGACGGAGTGATCCCACCGCGCCGAGTGAAAAGCGTGCCCGCCGAAGTCCTCCAGGCCGGGGATCGACGGCAGGCGCGGGTGATGAAGCACGCCGGTGGCGCAGATCAGGAAGTCGACGGTCGACTCTTCGCCGGCGTTCGTGCGCAGCCGCCAGCGACCGCCCTCGAATCGCGCACTCACGATCTCCGTGCCGAACCGGATGCGGTCGCGCAGCCCGAACTTCTCGGCGACGCCGCGGAAGTAGTCCTGGATTTCACCGCCGGGCGAGAACACGTGCGACCAGTTGGGGTTATGGGCGAACGTGTACTGGTAAACGCGCGACGGGATGTCGCAGACCAGGCCGGGGTAGGTATTCTCGCGCCAGGTCCCGCCGACCTCGTCGGCCTTCTCGTAGACCGTGACGTCTGTTATCCCACTGCGCAGCAACGTAATTGCGACGCATATCCCCGACATGCCCGCTCCGACGACGGCTACGGCCGGGTTGCGTCGCATGCCGGCCGGCTACTCGGACTCGGCGCGCTGCTTGAGGCGCTGCAGGGTGAGCCGGATGTGTTCGGAGTTGGCCGACACCCGGTCCGGGACGCCGGTGGCCTTGCCGGCGATCTTGCGGAACCAGCCGGGCCTGCGGTCCCAGGTGCTTTCGGTGACCCGGCAGCCGCCGTCGGTCGCGACGATGTCGTATTGCCAGCGCGCGATCGGGAGCATCGAGTGCCGGACATCGAACGCGAAGATCCGGCCCGGTTCCGCGTCGGTGACCGTGCACTTGGTGCTCCAGCGCCGTTTGGCGCTTTCGTTGTGGCCGGTGAACACCGCCCCGGGGCGCGCCGCATCGCCTTGGCGCCACTCCATGGCCACCGCCTCCTCGGCGAACGAGGCGAGCGTCGGCAGGTCGGTGATGAGCCGATACACCAGGTCGGGACCGGCGGCGACCTGCACGGAGGCCGTCACGGACGGGTCGGTCATTGGCCGATCATAGCCAGCGCGCGGGTGGTTTCACCCTCGATTGCGGGCAGGCGGAACTATCCCCACACTTGAGGGCGAACCTCCGCGAAGCTAGGGGCAGCCATGCGAGTCGGCGTACCGACCGAGACCAAGGTCAACGAGTTCAGGGTTGCCATCACGCCCGCCGGCGTCGCCGAACTGACCCGGCGCGGGCACGAGGTGCTCGTCCAGGCCGGCGCCGGTGAGGGCTCGTCCATTCCCGACGAGGAGTTCAAGTCGGCGGGCGCCCAACTGGCCGACTCGGCCGAACAGGTCTGGGCCGAGACCGATCTGCTGCTCAAGGTGAAGGAACCGATCGCGGCCGAGTACGGCCTGCTGCGCTCGCGTCAGGTGCTGTTCACCTATCTGCACCTGGCCGCCTCGCGCGCCTGCACCGACGCGCTATTGGCCTCGGGCACAACGTCAATCGCCTACGAGACCGTGCAGACCCCCGACGGCGCCCTCCCGCTGCTGGCCCCGATGAGCGAGGTCGCCGGCCGGCTGTCGGCGCAGGTCGGCGCCTACCACCTGATGCGGACCCACGGCGGCCGCGGCGTGCTGATGGGCGGGGTGCCGGGCGTGAAGCCCGCCGACGTCGTGGTGATCGGCGCCGGCACCGCGGGTTACAACGCAGCCCGGGTCGCGAACGGGATGGGTGCCAGCGTCACGGTTCTCGACGTCAACATCAACAAGCTTCGGCTGCTCGACGCCGAGTTCGGCGGGCAGGTCCGCACGCGCTATTCGTCGGCGTACGAGCTCGAGGGCACCGTCACCCGGGCCGACCTGCTGATCGGCGCGGTGCTGCTGCCGGGCGGCAAGGCCCCGGAACTGGTTTCGAATGCGCTTGTCGCACAGATGAAACCGGGTGCGGTGCTGGTCGACATCTCCATCGACCAGGGTGGTTGCTTCGCCGATTCCCGGCCCACCACGCACGACGACCCGACCTTCGCGGTGCACGACACGCAGTTCTACTGCGTGGCGAACATGCCCAGCGCGGTGCCCAAGACGTCGACCGTGGCGCTGACCAACGCGACCATGCCGTACGTGCTCGAACTCGCCGACCGCGGCTGGCAGGCCGCCTGCCGATCGGATCCGGCTCTGGCGCAAGGCCTTTCGACGCATGGCGGCGCGCTGCTGTGCGGGCGGGTGGCTGCCGACCTGAATCTGCCGTTCACCGATCCGGCGAGCGTGCTGGCCTAGTCCGCCTCCACCAGGCTGGCGATGATGTCGGCCGCCGGCCCGGCCTGGGCCTCTTTGAACGAGGTTCCTGCCCACAGGGGTATGCCGTTGGGGTCCTCCAGGGCGGCGGCCGCCTCCCGGATCGGCGAGGTCATCTGGTTGACCTCCGGGTAGCCCAGCGGCGCCACGTTGTCGAGCAGTCGGGTGAAGTTGTTCTCCAGGCCGCGCGCGTACCGGCCCGAGAAGGCGCGCGTGACGACGGTGGTGCCGAAGACCGGATTCTTCAGGGCGGTGCGGTGCGCGGTGCTGGTGCCCGCCTCGTCGCTGAGCAGCAGCGCGGTGCCGACCTGGGCGGCCACCGCGCCCCGGTGCAGCACGGCGGCGACGTCCCGCGCGTTGCCCAGGCCACCGGCGGCCACGACCGGGACGTCATGCGCGTGGCGGATGCGGTCGATCAGGTGGTGTAGCGACTCGCCGCTGGGCTCCATGTCGGGCGCGAAGGTGCCCCGGTGCCCACCCGCGTCGGGACCCTGCGCGATCAGGCTGTCCGCGCCGGCGGCGACGGCCACCCCCGCCTCGTACGCCGAGGTCACCGTGACCATCACCAGCAGGCCCAGCGCCCCCAGGCGCCGGATCACATCGGGCGGCGGGACGCCGAAGGTGAACGACACCAGCTCGGGCCGCATGTCGGCCACCACCTCGAGCTTGCGCTCCCAGTCGTCGTCGTCACCGTATTCCGGATGGCCGACCTCGACCTGGTAGTAGTCGGCGATCTCTTCGAGTTCTTCGGCGTAGTAGTCCAGCGCCACCCAGTCGGCGACGCTGGGTTGCGGAACGAACAGGTTGACGCCCAGCGGGCCGGTGGTCGCGGCGCGGGCGGCGGCGATGTCCTCGGCGAACCGCTCCGCGCTGCGGTGGCCGCCCGGGACGAAGCCCAGCCCACCCGCGTTGGACACCGCCGCGGCGAGTTCCGGCGTGCCCGGTCCGCCGGCCATCGGCGCACCCACGATGGGCACCATGATGTCCCAAAAGCCCAGTACCATCGGGCTAATTCGCTGACGGCGAGCGCCGGCACGGCGCGAGTGAGGAGGCGAACATGCGGGTTAAGATACCATCGCCCGAAGTTGTTGGGGCAGTGACCGTTTGGAGGCGTACGGGCCCAGCACGGCGGCGCCGTACGGCTGGCTGAGCAGCCGGCGGGCCACCGCGTTGACCTCCTCGACGGTCACCTGGTCGATCTGGCGCAGGGTGTGTTCGATGCTGCGGTGCTCGCCGTAGTTCAATTCGTTGCGGCCCAGCCGGCTCATCCGGGAGCTGGAATCCTCCAGGCCCAGGACGAGCCCGCCCCGCAACGAGCCCTTGGCGATGCGGCACTCCGCCTCGGTGATGCCGTCGCGGGCAACCGATTCGAGGACCTCGTTGGTCACCCGCATCACCTCGGCGAACCGCTCCGGCTGGCACGCGGCGTAGACGGACAGCGCGCCGCTGTCGGCAAAGATGTCCACCGTCGAGTAGACCGAGTAGGCCAGCCCGCGCAGCTCGCGAACCTCTTGGAACAGGCGGGAACTCAGGCCGCCGCCGAGTGCGCTGTGCAGCACCGACAGCGCCCAGCGATGCCGCCAGCTACGCCCCGGCGTGCGCACACCCAGTGAGAGATGCGTCTGCTCGGCGTCGCGGTTGCCCAGCATCAGACGGGGCCGCCCGGTCACCCGCCCGGCACCCTTGCGCGGGGCGATCGGCCGGCGGCCGCGGACCAGGTGCGGCCCGAAGTGCTCGCGCACCAGCGCGACCACCTCGTCGTGGTCGACGTTGCCGGCCACCGCGACCACCATGCGTTCGGGCGTGTAGCGCCGCACATGAAACGAGTGCAGCTGGGTCCGGGTCATCGCCGACACCGACCGCGCGGTGCCGATCACCGGCCGGCCCACCGGGTGGTCACCGAACATCGCGCCCAGGAACATGTCCCCCAGCGCGTCCTCGGGGTCGTCGTCGCGCATCGCGATCTCTTCGAGCACCACGTCGCGCTCCAGCTCGACGTCCTCGGCGGCGCACCGGCCGTTGAGCACCACGTCGGCCACCAGGTCGACCGCCAGCTCGAGGTCGCTGTCGAGCACGTGCGCGTAGTAGCAGGTGTGCTCCTTGGCGGTGAAGGCGTTCAGCTCCCCGCCGACGGCGTCCATCGCCTGCGCGATGTCCACGGCGCTGCGGGTCGGCGTCGACTTGAACAGCAGATGCTCGAGGAAGTGCGCCGCCCCCGCCACGGTGGCGCCTTCGTCGCGCGATCCGACGCCTACCCACACCCCGACGGAGGCCGACCGCACCGCCGGCAGGTACTCGGTGACGACCCGCAGCCCGCCCGGAAGCGTGCTGCGCCGCAAGGCGGTCGAGGGTTGCGCCTCGAGGGTCTGCTCGCCGCGGCGCAGGGCCGCGGCGCGGTCAGCTGCTGGTGGTCGCGGCATCGGCAGGGGCGGCCGCCGGGGCATCGGCAGGGGCCGAGCTGTCTTCCTCCACCAACACCAGCGAGATCTTGCCTCGCTTGTCGATGTCGGCGATCTCGACCCGCAGTTTGTCGCCGACGTTCACCACGTCCTCGACCTTCGCGATGCGCTTGCCCTTGCCCAGCTTGGAGATGTGGACCAGGCCGTCGCGACCCGGCAGCAGCGACACGAACGCACCGAAATCCGTTGTCTTGACCACGGTTCCGAGGAACCGCTCGCCCACGGTCGGCAGCTGCGGGTTGGCGATGGCGTTGATCCGGTCGATCGCGGCCTGCGCCGACGGCCCGTCGGTGGCGCCGACGAACACGGTGCCGTCGTCCTCGATGGAGATCTGCGCGCCGGTCTCCTCGGTGATGGCGTTGATGACCTTGCCCTTGGGGCCGATCACCTCGCCGATCTTGTCCACCGGGACCTTGATCGTGGTGACCCGCGGCGCGTACGGGCTCATCTCGTCGGGCCCGTCGATCGCCTCGGCCATCACCTCGAGGATGGTCAGCCGCGCGTCCTTGGCCTGCGCGAGCGCGCCCGCGAGCACCTGCGAGGGAATGCCGTCGAGCTTGGTGTCCAGCTGCAGGGCGGTGACGTAGTCCTTGGTGCCGGCGCACTTGAAGTCCATGTCGCCGAACGCGTCCTCGGCGCCCAGGATGTCGGTCAGGGTGACGAAGCGGCGCTCGGTCTTGCCGTCCACCTCGACGTCGTCGGAGACCAGGCCCATCGCGATGCCGGCCACCGGCGCCTTGAGCGGCACGCCGGCGTTCAGCAGCGCCAGCGTGGAGGCGCACACCGAGCCCATCGACGTCGAGCCGTTGGAGCCCAACGCCTCGGACACCTGACGGATGGCGTAGGGGAACTCCTCGACGCTGGGCAGCACCGGGATCAGGGCCCGCTCGGCGAGCGCGCCGTGCCCGATCTCGCGCCGCTTGGGCGAACCGACCCGGCCGGTCTCGCCGGTGGAGAACGGCGGGAAGTTGTAGTGGTGCATGTAGCGCTTGGAGGTCTCGGGCCCCAGCGAGTCGATCTGCTGGGCCATCTTGACCATGTCCAGCGTGGTGACGCCCAGGATCTGGGTTTCGCCGCGCTCGAACAGCGCGCTGCCGTGCGCCCGCGGCACCACGGCGACCTCGGCGCTCAGCGCGCGGATGTCGGTGATGCCGCGGCCGTCGATGCGGAAGTGGTCGGTGAGGATGCGCTGGCGGACCAGCTTCTTGGTCAGCGAGCGGAACGCGGCGCTGACCTCTTTCTCGCGGCCCTCGTAGGTCTCGGCGAGCCGCTGGGCCACCTCGGCCTTCAGCTCGTCGGTGCGCGCGTCGCGCTCGGCCTTGCCGCCGATGGTCAGCGCCTTGGCCAGCTCGTCGGTGGCCACCGAGGCCACCGAGTAGTACACGTCGTCGCCGTAATCGGGGAACGTCGGGTAGTCGCTGGTGGGTTTGGCGGCCGCGCCGGCCAGCTCCTCCTGCGCGGTGCACAGGACGGCGATGAACGGCTTGGCGGCCTCCAGGCCTTCGGCCACAACGGTTTCCGTCGGCGCCTGGGCGCCGCCCTGGACCAGCTCGATGACCTTCTCGGTGGCCTCGGCCTCGACCATCATGATCGCGACGTCACCGTCGACCTTGCGGCCCGCCACGACCATGTCGAAGACGGCGCGCTCGAGCTGCTCGACGGTGGGGAACGCGACCCACTGGCCGTCGATCAGCGCGACCCGCACACCACCGACGGGGCCGGAGAACGGCAGGCCGGCCAGCTGCGTGGAGGCGGACGCGGCGTTGATCGCGACCACGTCGTACAGGTCGTTGGGGTCCAGGCTGAGGATCGTCACCACGACCTGGATCTCGTTGCGCAGCCCGTTGACGAACGACGGGCGCAGCGGCCGGTCGATGAGCCGGCAGGTCAGGATCGCGTCGGTGGAGGGCCGGCCCTCGCGACGGAAGAACGAGCCGGGGATGCGGCCCGCGGCGTACATCCGCTCCTCGACGTCCACGGTCAGCGGGAAGAAGTCGAAGTGTTCCTTGGGGTTCTTGCTGGCGGTGGTCGCCGACAGCAGCATGTTCTCGTCGTCGAGGTAGGCGACGACGGCGCCGGCGGCCTGCTGGGCCAGCCGGCCGGTCTCGAAGCGGATGGTGCGGGTGCCGAAGCTCCCGTTGTCGATGGTGGCGGTGGACTCGAAGACGCCTTCTTCAATTTCAGCGACAGACATAGGTGTCCGTACAGCCTCTCTGGGTATTCAGCTTTTTCGCGTCGTCACGCGCAGGTAACCCGAGAGCTTCCTAAGAGCGGAAAGAGCCTGAATGCGGCTACGGCCATCGATCGAAGCGGCCGAGAAGCCCCAGATCCGGAGAGCCCGGCAGCCACTACCGAAGACCGCCCGATACAGACTGGGCTGCTCCCGTGTGACGTGCACAATGACACGCTGGAACGGCACACGCGGATCTGCGTAGCCGCACCGTTTGCTCGGGCCGAACCGGCCCAGAACGCTCCCACTCTACACTGGCGGGCTCAGCCCGCCAGCAGGGCGGAAGGATTGCGATTGCGGGCGTCAGCGGCGCAGGCCGAGGCGCTCGACCAGCGAGCGGTACCGCTCCACGTCGAGCTGCGCGACGTACTTGAGCAGCCTGCGGCGGCGCCCGACCAGCAGGAGCAGCCCCCGCCGGGAGTGGTGATCGTGCTTGTGCACCTTGAGGTGCTCGGTCAGGTCGGCGATCCGCTTTGTCAGCAGCGCGACCTGCGCCTCCGGCGAACCGGTGTCGGTTTCATGCAGGCCGTACGTGCCCAGGATTTCTTTTTTCTGCTCGGCGGTCAGCGCCACGAAAACATCTCCATCAATCGGTGCCGCGAAAGGTGTCGAAACGAAAGGTGGCCGCCGCGGACTGCAGCACACGCCGGGCGAGTCTATCAGCGGCTGTCATGTCCGCTGAAATCGCAGGCCAGCGGCCGCCCGCTTGACAACATACAACCAATTGGTTGTATGTTGTCTCGGTGACCGTAGACGAGGAGGACCGGGTAGACGCCCTGTTCCACGCGCTCGCCGACCGAACCCGGCGCGACATCATGCGCCGGACGCTGGCCGGGGAGCACTCGGTTTCCAGGCTTGCGTGCAAGTACGACATGAGTTTTGCGGCGGTGCAGAAGCACGTCGTCGTGCTCGAAAAGGCCGGCCTGATAACCAAACGCCGCAGCGGCCGCGAGCAGCTGGCCAGCGGTGACGTGGCCGCCGTGCGCTCGGTGGCGGCCATGCTCACCGAGCTCGAACTCGTGTGGCGCGGTCGCATCGCTCGCATCGACGAGCTCATCTCATCCGACCCCAATTCGTCCGAACCCAAGGAGGACTGAACCATGCCCGTGACCGGTGTCCAGCACGATCCCGAGAGCCTGACGCTGACCATCACCGCGGAGTTCGCCGCACCGGTGGAGCGCATCTGGCAGGTCTACGCCGATCCCCGCCAGCTGGAGAAGGTGTGGGGACCGCCGTCCTGCCCGGCGACCGTCGTCGACCACAGCCTCACGCCCGGAAGCCGCACGACGTACTTCATGACCGGCCCGGACGGCGAGAAATACGCCGGCTACTGGCAGATCACCGCCGTCGACGCGCCCCGGAGCTTCTCCTTCGACGACGGCTTCGCCGACTCGGACTTCAACCCGAACCCGGGGCTGCCGGTCTCCAAGCACGTGTACACCTTCGCCGCGCACAACGGCGGCACTCGCGCGACCTACGTGAGCACGTATGAGTCCGCCGAGGCGCTGCAGCAGGTGCTGGACATGGGCGTGGTCGAGGGCGCCACGTCGGCCATCAACCAGATCGACGATCTGGTCGCCGCCTGAGCCGCGGGTCAGTCGGCGAGCAGTCCGCGGGCGCGGTCGGTGTCCTTGCCCATCGCGTCGATCAGGTCCTTCACCGAGTCGAACCGCTTCTGCCCGCGGATGCGTGCGACGAAGTCCAGCGCAACGTATTGGCCGTACAGGTCGGCGTCGGTGTCCAGGACGAACGCCTCGACGGTGCGGGTGCGGCCGGAGAAGGTGGGGTTGGTGCCGACGGACACCGCGGCCTGGTAGCGCTCGCCGGGGACGACGGTGCCGGTCACCGGCCCGTGCCCGAGCAGGGTGAACCAGGCGGCGTACACGCCGTCGGCCGGGATGGCCGAGTACATCGGCGGCGCCACGTTGGCGGTCGGGAAGCCCAGCTCCATGCCCCGGCCCTCGCCCCGCACGACCACACCCTCGACGCGGTGCGGGCGGCCCAGCGCGTCGGCGGCCGCCACCACGTCGCCGGCGTCGACGCAGGACCGGATGTAGGTGGAGGAGAATGTCACCGTCTCGTTGCTGTGGTGTTCGGACAGCAGCGACATCGACTCCACGGCGAACCCGAAGCGTTCACCGGCGCGCCGCAGGGTCTCGACGTTGCCGGCGGCCTTCTTGCCGAAGGTGAAGTTCTCCCCCACCACCACTTCGACCACGTGCAGGTGCTCCACCAGCAGCTCGTGGACGTAGCGCTCCGGGGTGAGCTTCATGAAATCGCTGGTGAACGGCATCACCAGGAAGACGTCGATGCCCAGCTCCTCGACCAGCTCGGCGCGCCGCGTCAGCGTCGTCAGCTGCGCCGGGTGGCTGCCCGGGTAGACCACTTCCATCGGGTGCGGGTCGAACGTCATCAGCACGGTCGGCACGTTGCGCGCGCGGCCGGCCTTAACCGCATGCGCGATGAGCTCCGCGTGGCCCCGGTGCACGCCATCGAATACGCCGATGGTGAGCACGCATCTGCCCCAGTCCGTGGGAATCTCATCCTGGCCGCGCCACCGCTGCACGATGGTTAGCCTACGGCGCCCGGCGATCCGCCGGGAGATCCGTACGGACGAGGGTGGCGAGGAGCACACGACCAGGCCCGGGTTGCCTAAACTTTCTCGTTGTGAAGGCTGACGAAGAGCGTGGCGGTCTCACCGCGGTCGGCCAGGACTACCTCAAAGCGATCTGGAACGCCCAGGAGTGGTCGGTGGAGAAGGTCAGCACCAAGATGCTGGCCGAGAAGATCGGGGTGTCGGCCAGCACCGCGTCGGAGTCGATTCGCAAACTCGCCGAGCAGGGCCTGGTCGACCACGAGAAGTACGGCGCCGTGAGCCTGACCGAGGCCGGCCGGCGGGCGGCGCTGGCGATGGTGCGCCGGCATCGACTGCTGGAAACGTTCCTGGTCAACGAGCTCGGCTACGGCTGGGACGAGGTGCACGACGAGGCCGAGGTGCTCGAGCATGCGGTGTCCGACCGGCTGGTCGCCCGCATCGACGCCAAGCTGGGGTTCCCACAACGCGACCCGCACGGCGACCCGATCCCGGCCTCGGACGGGCAGGTGCCCACACCGCCGGCCCGCCAGCTGTGGGCGTGCGACGAGGGGGACGCCGGGACGGTCGCCCGCATCTCCGATGCCGACCCGCAGATGCTGCGCTACTTCGCCGACGTCGGGATCAACCTGGACTCGCGGCTACGGGTGCTGACCCGGCGCGAGTTCGCCGGGATGATCTCGGTGGCCATCTCCGCCGGCGACGGCGCGGAGACGACCGTCGATCTGGGCAGCCCGGCCGCGCGGGCGATCTGGGTGGTCTAGCTAGCGGCGATCGCAAGCGCGGCGAAGCCGGGCGCTGCGGGTCGCCGCCATTGGGCTAGCTCGTCAGCGGTCGGCGCGCTGATACGCGGTGACAACGGCCGCGCCGCCCAGCCCGATGTTGTGCTGCAGCGCGGCGTTGACGCCCTCGACCTGGCGCTTGTCGGCGGCGCCGCGCAGCTGCCACGTCAGCTCGGCGCACTGCGCCAGCCCGGTCGCGCCCAGCGGGTGACCCTTCGAGATCAAACCGCCCGAGGGGTTGACCACCCAGCGCCCGCCGTAGGTGGTGTCGCCGTTGTCGATCAGCTTGGGCGCCTCCCCCGGGCCGCACAGCCCCAGCGCCTCGTACAGCAGCAGCTCGTTGGCCGAGAAGCAGTCGTGCAGCTCGATCACTCCGAAGTCCTCGGGGCCCAGCCCGGATTGTTCGTAAACCTGTTGTGCGGCTTGGACATTCATGTCGTAGCCGATCAGGTTCTTGGCACTGCCGTCGAAGGTGGAGGCGAAGTCGGTGGTCATGGCCTGCCCGACGATCTCCACCGCGCGGCCGGCCAGCCCGTGGCGATCGACGAAGCCCTCCGAGGCCAGGATCGCCGCGCCGGAGCCGTCGGAGGTGGGCGAGCACTGCAGCTTGGTCAGCGGGTCGGAGATCATCCGCGCCGCCAGGATGTCGTCGAGCGTGTAGGACTCCTGGAACTGCGCGAACGGGTTGTTGACCGAGTGCTTGTGGTTCTTGTAGCCGATCTTGGCGAAATGCTCTGCGGTGCTGCCGTATTGGCGCATGTGCTCACGGCCGGCCGCGCCGAACATCCACGGCGCGACGGGCATGGCGAACTCGTCGATCTCGGCCATGGCCTTGACGTGGCGGCCCATCGGCGACTCGCGGTCCTGGGCGCCCCCGCTGAGCGGGCCGGGCTGCATCTTCTCGAAGCCGAGCGCGATGGCGCAGTCGACGATGCCGCCGCGGATGGCCTGCGCCGCCAGGAACAGCGCGGTCGAACCGGTCGAGCAGTTGTTGTTGACGTTGACGATCGGGATGCCGGTCATGCCCAGCTCGTAGAGCGCCCGCTGCCCGGACGTGGAATCACCGGCGACGTAGCCGACGTAGCCCTGCTGCACCTCGCGGTAATCGATCTCCGCGTCGGCCAGCGCGTTGGTGCCGGACTCGCGCGCCATGTCGGGGTAGTCCCAGCCTTCCCGACGGCCCGGTTTCTCGAACTTCGTCATGCCGACGCCGACGACGTAAACCTTGTTAGACATCTTTGTCCCTTTCCACAGGCCGCGACTTCCGGTCAGCCTATTCCTCGAGCGTCGCCGGGCGGATCACCACCACCGATTTGGTCTTCGCACCCTCGTCGCGCAGCAGCGCAATCACCTTGCCGTCGGCGTCGCAGGCGGCGTAGACCCCGGCGACGCCCGCAGGCGCGAGCGGCCGGCCGTTGGCCGTCGCCTCGGCCTCCTCGGCGGTCAGGTCGCGCCGCGGGAAGATCAGCAAGCACGCCTCGTCCAGCGTCAGGGACAGCCCGGGCGCCTCGGCCAGCTCGTCGAGCGTGCGGGCCCGCTCCAGGGTGAAACGGCCGACCCGCGTGCGCCGCAACGCCGTCAGGTGCCCACCCACAGCGAGCGCGGCGCCGACGTCGCGGGCGAGCGCCCGAATGTAGGTGCCCGACGAGCAGTCGACCTCCACGTCGACGTCGACCAACCGACCGTCGAATCGGACGTCGCGCACCTCGAACCGGTCGATGCGCACCGGCCGGGCCTCGAGTTCGACGGCCTGTCCCTCGCGCACCAGCCGGTAGGCGCGCCGGCCGGCCAACTTGATCGCGCTGACCGCCGACGGCACCTGCTCGATGTCACCGCGCAGGGCGGCGACCGCTTCGGTGATCGCCTCGCGCGTCAGGTGCGCGGCCGAAACACTATGCAGCACTTCCCCTTCGGCGTCCTCGGTGGACGTGGTCTGGCCGAGCCGGATGGTGGCGGCATAGGACTTGGAGGCCGCCGTCAACAGGCCCAGGATCTTGGTGGCGCGGCCGACGCCGACCACCAGCACGCCGGTGGCCATCGGATCCAGCGTCCCCGCGTGGCCCACCCGGCGGGTGGCGAAGATGCGACGGCAGCGGCCCACCACGTCGTGACTGGTCATCCCGGCCGGCTTGTCAACGACGACCAGCCCAGGACCGGGCGCCGGACCGCTCGGGCTCGGGGTCATAGCACGATGGCGGTCAGCACCAGTCCGCGCTCGACCGACCACCGGCCCCGCAGCGCGGTCAGCGGTTCGCCATCGGGGGCCTGGCCGTCGATCAGGATCTTGGACACGAACACCCCGGTGGTCGCGCCGTCGGGCGGGTCGAGGTCGAACACGATGTGGGCATCCTCGAAACCCAGCCAGCGCTTGGTCAACGGGAACCAGGCCTTGTACGTTGCCTCCTTGGCGCAGAACAGGATTCGGTCCCAGTGCAGGCCTACGGGCAACGACGCCAGCTCGTGGCGCTCCTCCGGCAGGCTGATCGCGTTCAGCACGCCGTCGGGCAACACGTCGTGCGGTTCGGCGTCGATGCCCACCGAGCGCACCGCTTCGGTGCGGCCCACGACCGCACCGCGGTAGCCGGTGCAATGGGTCAGGCTGCCCACCACGCCGTCGGGCCAGCACGGTTCGCCCTTCTCGCCCTTGAGGATCGGCACCGGCGGCAGGCCGAGCTCGCCCATCGCGACGCGTGCGCAGTGCCTGACGGTGATGAACTCGCTGCGCCGCTTGGCGACCGACCTGGCGATCAGCGGCTCCTCTTCGGGCAGCGGGGCCAGCTCGGGCGGATCGGAATACAGCTCGGAATAAGCCAATTCGTCCACGTCCGGGAGCACCGAGGAGACCAGCTTTTCCTCGGTCATCGGGATTGCCGCTGCCGCAACCGTTCCCGGAACTGCGCGGCCTGCTGCCGCATCTCGGGAGTGATCTCGAAGTGGCCGCCGAAGTCGTTGAGGTAACCCGGCGCGTATTGCGGGTCGGGCAGCACCTGGCGCAGCCAGCTGTGCGGCTTGCGGCGCCGCCACTCGCGCGGGTAGCCCACCGACACCTCCTCGAAGCGCACGTCGTCGTACCAGGTGGTGCGCGGGATGTGCAGGTGGCCGTAGACCGAGCAGACGGCGTTGTAGCGGGTGTGCCAGTCGGCGGTCTTGGTGGTTCCGCACCACAGCGAGAACTCCGGGTAGAACAGCGCGTCGCAGGGCTCGCGGACCAACGGGAAATGGTTGACCAGGACGGTCGGCGTCATCCAGTCGAGTTGCTCGAGCCGGGCCCGCGTGCTGGCGAGCCGCTCCCGGCACCAGGCCTCCCGGGTCGGATAGGGCTCCGACGAGAGCAGGAATTCGTCGGTGGCCACCACGTTGCGCTCCCGCGCGATGGTCAGGCCCTCGGCTTTGCTGGTCGCCCCCTCGGGCAAGAAGCTGTAGTCGTAGAGCAAGAACATCGGCACGATCGTCGCCGGGCCGCCCCGCTCGGTCCACACCGGGAACGGATGCTCGGGCGTGACGACGCCCATCTCGTCGCACATGTGGACGAGGTAGTCGTAGCGGGCCTTGCCGAAGATCTGCACCGGGTCCCGCGTCGTGGTCCACAACTCGTGGTTGCCGGGCACCCAGATCACCTTGGCGAATCGCCGGCGCAGCAGGTCAAGGGCCCACCGGATCTCGTCGGTGCGTTCGGCGACGTCGCCGGCGACGATCAGCCAGTCGTCGGGCGAGGACGGGTGCAGCGATTCGGTGACCGGCTTGTTGCCCAGGTGGCCGGTGTGCAGGTCGGAGACGGCCCACAGCGTCGGTTGCCCCCCGTTGGGCGATTCGTGCCCCGCATTTTGACCAGCCACGATTAACCAGACTAATAACCCGCGACCGCGGGCCGGTCGGGACGGGGCCTTGCCCGCGGCATTAGAACGTGTTCTTGTTTCCCTGTGACCGTGCCAACCCGACTTGTACACTCCCGGCAAGGAGCGCCGAGCCGTCAGGGGGTGTCGTGTTCGCCAAGGTGCGTCTGATCGGGGCGGTCGGTGCCCTGATCGCAGCGGCCGTCGCAGGCACCGTGGGGTGGCACGGCGCCGCGCCGGCGAGCGGCGGGCCGGTCGAGCTGCGCTCGACCGCGGCTCCGATGGAAACCACGATGAAGAGCCCGATCGTGGCCACCACCGACCCGCGCCCCTTCGACGCGTGCGAGGACATCCCGTTCGATGCGCTGCAGCGGCTCGGGCTGGCGTTTACCCCGCCGGAACACGAAGACGGCCTGCGCTGCCACTTCGATGCGGGCAACTATCAGGTGGCGGTCGAACCCATCATCTGGCGCACTTACGAGGAGACGCTGCCCCCCGACGCCGTCGAGACCACCATCGCCGGCCACCGCGCCGCCCAGTACTGGGTGCTCAAGCCGACCTATCACAACAGCTACTGGTATTACTCCTGCATGGTCGTGTTCAAGACCAGCTACGGCGTGCTGCAGCAGGCGCTCTACTACTCGACCGTCTACTCCAACCCCGAGGTGGACTGCATGTCCACCAACCTGCAGCGCGCCAACGACCTGGCGCCGTACTACAAGTTCTGACGGCCGGCCGGGCCTTAGCCTGGGCACCGTGAGTATCACCTCGACGCGACCCGCCCAGCCCGCGCTGCACGCCCTGCGCCACGTCGGCGGCAAGGCCCTCGGCCGGCTGCTGGGCCTGCCGCCCGCCACGACCGACTACACCGTGCAACGCCTCCGGGTGCCCATGCGCGACGGGGTCGACCTGGTGGCCGACCACTACGCGCCGAACACCGCGTCGCCCGCCGGCACCCTGCTGGTCCGCGGGCCCTACGGACGCGCGTTCCCGTTCTCCCTGGTGTACGGCGCGCTGTACGCGGCGCGCGGCTACCACGTGGTGCTGCAGAGCGTGCGCGGCACGTTCGGATCGGGCGGGGAATTCGAGCCGATGGCCAACGAGGTCGCCGACGGCGCCGACACCGCGGCCTGGCTCCGCGAGCAGACCTGGTTCACCGGGCGCTTCGCCACCATCGGGCTGTCGTACCTCGGCTACACCCAGTGGGCGCTGCTGACCGATCCACCGCCGGAGCTGGCCGCGGCCGTCATCACCGTGGGGCCGCACGACTTCAACGAATCCACTTGGGGCACCGGCTCGTTCGCGATCAACGACTTCCTGGGCTGGAGCGACATGGTTGCCCACCAGGAGGACCCGGTGCGCGTCCGGTCGGCGCTGCGCCAGCTGCGCGTCCGGCGCGACGTGGCGCGGGCGGCCCTAGGGCTGCCGGTGGGCGAGTCGGCCCGGGCGCTGCTCGGGGCGGGTGCGCCGTGGTTCGAGTCGTGGCTCGAGCACACCGACCGCGACGATCCGTTCTGGGACGCGCTGCGCTGCGGCGACGCGCTGGACCGCGTCGACGTGCCGGTGCTGCTGATCAGCGGCTGGCAGGACATCTTCGTGCGGCAGACGCTGCAGCAGTACCGCCGGCTGCGGGCCCGCGGCGTGGACGTCGCGCTCACCATGGGCCCGTGGACCCACGCCCAGATGCTCACCAGCGGGCTGAGCACCGGCGCGCGGGAGACGCTCGATTGGCTGGGCACCCACCTGGGCGGGGCACCCGCCCGGCGCCCGAGCCGGGTGCATGTCTGTGTCACCGGCCAGGGTTGGCGCAACGTCGCCGACTGGCCGCCCGCCACCGCCGAGCGCGCGCTTTACCTGCGGCCCGGCGGCCACCTGGGCGAGACGGCGCCGACGGGCCTGCCGCGGCTGGCGCCGGCGACCTTCCGCTACGACCCCGCCGACCCGACGCCCACCACGGGCGGCCCGTTGCTGTCGCCGGACGGCGGTTACCGCGACGACAGCCGGCTCGCGACGCGCGACGACGTGCTGGCCTTCACCAGCCTCACCCTCACCCACGACCTGTGCGTCTACGGCAGCCCGGTCGTCGAGCTGGTGCACGGCGCCGACACGCCCAACGTCGACCTGTTCGTCCGGGTGAGCGAGGTCGACGCCAACGGCCGGTCCAAGAACGTCAGCGAGGGCTACCGGCGGCTGGACAACGCCGTCAAGAGCTCGAAGAAATCCGTCCGGGTCGAACTCGACGGCACCGCCCACCGCTTCCGCGCCGGGTCGCGCATCCGCGTGCTGATCGCCGGTGCCTGGTTTCCCCGCTACGCGCGCAACCTGGGCACCGACGAGCCGATCCTGACCGGCCGACAGTCCAGGCCGGCCACCCACACCGTGCGCTACGGCCGTTCCCGGCTGCTGCTGCCCGTCGGCCCGCCGGACCTGTCAGCCAACGGCTCCGCGGACGCGGGCGGCGACCTCGGTTAGGGCCGCGCCGTCGCAAACCGGCGGCGCCAGCGGCGGCCGCACCGGCAGCTCCACCCAGCTCTTGCAGCCGCCGTATTCGGGTGTACGGGTGATCGTCACCGGCTCGGCGAAGGGGTGAACGGACACCACCAGCACGGCGAGCTTGTGCTTCGGGCGGAAGTCGAGCCGGTCGGCGCGCACCGATTCGGCCGTCCAGATGTGCAGGTCCTCTATCGAGCCAAGGCCGTCGGGCCGGTTAACCGCCACGGCCGCAACGACTTTCGCGGCCGCCCTGAGCACGAGACGATCCTCGGTGCTGTCGGCGGCGGCCGCCTCCAGCAGGTCGCGATGCTCGGGCCGCACCCGCTCGAAGTGGCTGTGCGCGACCGTCGGGAACAGCAGGAACTCGCTGGCGGCCAGTCCCCCGCGAGCGGGCGGTACCCCCACGAAGCGCTTCTCCCCGATTCCGCCCTTGCGCAGCAGCACCTTCTGGCGACTGTCCAGCAGGGCGCGCACGACGGCGCTCCACTCCTTGAGCGCGGGCGTCGTGGTTCCGGTGGTGGCCGTTCGGGTCATTGCGCCCCGGCCAGCCGGGCGATAACCTCCGGCCGGCGCAGCGGCGGAACGGTCTTCGGCGGCTGGCGCCGCGGGGGCAGCGCCGCCAACAACCGCGTCGTCGTCTCGGTGACCTCGGCGACGGCGGCCTCGAACGCTTCGGCGTTCGTCGCGGTGGGTCGGGTGATCCCGCTGACCTTGCGCACGTATTGGCGCGCGGCGGCCGCGATCTCTTCGGCGGTGGCCGCCGGATCCAGCCCGCGCAGCTCGGTGATGTTCCTGCACATGGGATCCACGATAGGCGCCGCGAGCCACCCTCTACGGTGAACGCATGACCGATGACATCCTGCTGATCGAAACCGACGAGCGGGTGCGCACGCTGACCCTGAACCGGCCGCAGGCTCGCAACGCGCTGTCCTCGGCGCTGCGGGACCGGTTCTTCGGGGCCCTGGCCGACGCGGAAACCGATGACGACGTCGACGTCGTCATCGTCACCGGCACAGATCCCGTGTTCTGCGCGGGACTGGATCTCAAGGAGCTGGGCGGGTCCTCGGCGCTGCCGGACATCTCCCCGCGGTGGCCACCGCTGAGCAAGCCGGTGATCGGTGCGATCAACGGCGCCGCGGTCACCGGCGGCCTGGAGCTGGCGCTCTACTGCGACATCCTGATCGCCTCGGAGAACGCCCGATTCGCCGACACGCACGCCCGCGTCGGCCTGTTGCCCACGTGGGGGCTCAGCGTGCGGCTGCCCCAGAAGGTGGGCGTCGGCCTGGCCCGCCGGATGAGCATGACCGGGGACTACCTGTCCGCCGCCGATGCGCTGCGCGCCGGGCTGGTGACCGAGGTGGTGGCGCACGAGGCGCTGTTGAGCACGGCCCGCCAGGTGGCCGCCTCCATCGTCGGCAACAACCAGGACGCGGTGCGCGCGCTGCTGTCGTCCTATCACCGGATCGACGACGCGCAGACCAGCGGCGGGCTGTGGCTCGAGGCGATGGCCGCCCGCCAGTTCCGGACCAGCGGAGACGACATCGCGGCCAACCGCGAGGCGGTGCTGCAGCGCGGCCGGGCCCAGGTGCGTTGACCGGCCGAACCGATGACGCAAACCCAGCGGCGCGGGCGAGCGACCGCGGACACCGTCGCGACCGTGCTGCTCTTCGTCGTGCAGCTGGTTGTCAGTGCCGGGGCATTCGCCTTGGCATTGTTGTCCTCGATGTGGTTGATGCTGCCGATATGCAGCGATAACTGCGACAGCCCCGACGTCACCCACTTCGTCCACCGCACCTTCGCCGGGACGGTCGTCATCGTCGCCGGGATCGCCGTGGGGCTGGTGGTGTCATGCGTCGGGGCGCTGGTCGCGGGCGCTCGCCGGCGCGCCGGGATGTGGAAGTGGCCGGCATTGGGCCTGGTCACGGCCCTCGGGTCGGTTCTTATCGCCGCTGGTTTATGGGCGAACTGAGGGCAACCCATACGATCAGCTGATGCGTGCGGTCGTCGACGTCACCGTGAGGGTCCTGGTGGGCGCTCTGGCGTTCGCGTTCGCGGCCGTGGGGCCGGCGTTGCCCCGCGCGGCCGCGCTGCCACCGCCGGGCTTTCCCAGCCTGGACGGTTTCGCCCCCGTCCCGGCGGACGGCTACGTGACCAGCTCCGGGCCGGACACCCCGCCCCGCATCAGCTTCTCCACCCCGTACTCCCTGGCCTGCGACTTCTACGGCGGGCCGGCGCCGGCGCCGCAGCCGTCGCAGGACATCAAGTGCAAGGGCGACATGCCCGGCATCGACGACGTCCCGGTCCTCGGCGGGCGCCCGCACCCGGGCGATTGCCTGGTGGGCTCCGCCGACTTCAAGGGACCCGGCTACCAGCTGAGCCGCATGTCCTTCGGCGGCTGCGACGGCAACCCAACCGCGCTGGCGCCCGGCGGCAAGTTGCTCGGCGCCGGTCAGAAGTTGACCCACCTGAACGTCACGTGCGCCGTCGGGGCCGACAACCTGGTCGCCTGCCTGGACACCACCAGTGGGGACCACGGGTTCGTGCTGCAGCGCTCGGGCAGCTGGGCGTTCTAGCCCAGGGCAATCAGCCCAGCGCGCCGAGCAACGACGCCACCGCGTCGTCGATCGGGCCGCTCGTCGAGTAGCCGGCGGCCAGCCGGTGGCCGCCGCCGCCGAAGGCGGACGCGACCGCCGCCAGGTCCACGTCGGCCTTGGCCCGCATTGACACCGACCACTGTTGCGGGTCGACCTCCTTGAACACCGCGGCCACCTCGGCCTGCTGCGTGGTGCGCACGATGTCGACGATGCTTTCCACTTCCTCGGCCCGCGAGGTGACCCAATCCTGGTGCCCCACAACGGCATAAACCAGGCCGCGGCCGCCGACCGCGTCGGGCAGCAGGTGCGCCGAGCCCAGCACGCGGGACAGCAGCGGCAGCCAGGTGAACGGGTGGCTGTCCATCAGCGTTCGGCTGATCTCGGCGTTGTCGACGCCGGTATCCACCAGCCGGGCCGCCAGCCGAAGCGCGCGGGCGCTGGCCCAGCGGAAGGATCCGGTGTCGGTCGTCAGGCCGGCGTAGATGCAGTGCGCCACGTCCGGGTCGATCGGCTTGTCCCACGCGTCGAGGATGTCGGCGATCATCATCGTGGTCGAATCAGCCGACACGTCAACGAAGTTGGCGGTGCCGAACAGTTGGTTGCTGGCGTGGTGGTCGATCACCAGCACCTCGCGGCCGGGGCCGGCCAGATCGCTCAGCGCGCCCAACCGCTTGACGCTCGGAACGTCAACGGTGACAACCAGATCCACGTCGCGCCGCATCGCCTCCGCGCCGACCAGCAGCGAGCACCCGGGCAGGGACGCCAGGGAGTCGGGCAGCAGCGCGGGCTCGGCGAAACCGACCTCGACGCTCTTGCCGCACTTGTCCAGGACCAAAGCCAGGGCCAAACCCGCGCCGATGGTGTCGGCGTCGGGGTGCACGTGGGCGACCACCGCGACGGTCTCGGCGCCGGAGAGCAATTCGACCGCGCCGTGGGCGTCGACGCGTGCCCCGGCTCCCGCGGCGCGGGACAGCTCAGTCTTCGCGTCGGTCGTCGTCACCGTTGTCCTTATACACCTCGCTTGGCCCGCTGTCGCGGTATGGGTCGGCCTCCCCGGCCGGCTTGGCCCCCGAGCGAACCCGCGCCAGGTCGGCGTCCGCCGCGCGGGCGCGCGCCAGCAGCTCGTCCATCCGCTGCACGGTGTCCAGCGTGGTGTCGCGGGTGAAGGTCAGCGTGGGCGTGAAGCGCACACCGGTGCCCGCCCCCACCATCGTGCGCAGCGCACCCTTGGCGCGTTCCAGCGCAGCCGACGCGGCGGCGTAGTCCGGCTCGTCGTCCAGGGTGCGACCCATCACGGTGTAGAACACCGTCGCATCGTGCAGGTCCGCGGTGACCTTCGTGTCGACGATGGTCACCCCGTCCAGCCCGGGATCCTTGATCTCGAACTCGATCGCCGAGGCGACGATCGTGTTGATGCGTTTGGCCAGACGGCGCGCCCGGGCGGGGTCAGGCATGCCGACCGCCCATCAGGAGCGCTCCTTCTCGACGAGCTCGTAGGACTCGATGATGTCGCCTTCCTTGATGTCGGAGTAGCCCAGCGTCATACCGCACTCGAAGCCCTCGCGGACCTCAGTCACGTCGTCCTTCTCCCGCCGCAGCGAGGTGATCGTCAGGTTGTCGGCGACCACGATGTTGTCCCGCAGCAGCCGGGCCTTCGCATTGCGGCGCACCACACCCGAGCTGATCATGCAGCCGGCGATGATGCCGACCTTCGAGGACCGGAAGATCGCGCGGATCTCGGCGCGCCCCAGCTGGCTCTCCTCGTAGATGGGCTTGAGCATGCCGCGCAGGGCCTTCTCGATGTCGTCGATCGCCTGGTAGATCACCGAGTAGTAGCGGATCTCGACACCCTCGCGGTTGGCCAGCTCCGTCGCCTTGCCCTCGGCGCGCACGTTGAAGCCGATGATCACCGCGTCCGACGCCGACGCCAGGTTGACGTTGGTTTCGGTGATGCCACCGACACCGCGGTCGATGACGCGCAGCTCCACCTCGTCGTCGACCTGGATGCCCATCAGGGCCTCCTCGAGCGCCTCGACCGTACCGGCGTTGTCGCCCTTGAGGATCAAGTTCAGCTGGCTGGTTTCCTTCAGCGCCGAGTCCAGGTCCTCCAGGCTGATCCGCTTACGGGACCGGGCCGCCAGCGCGTTGCGCTTGCGGGCGCTGCGCCGGTCGGCGATCTGGCGGGCGATGCGGTCCTCGTCGACGACCAGGAAGTTGTCGCCGGCGCCGGGCACCGAGGTGAAGCCGATGACCTGCACCGGCCGCGACGGCAGCGCCTCCTCGACGTCTTCGCCATGCTCGTCGACCATGCGGCGGACGCGGCCGTACGCGTCGCCGGCCACCACGGAGTCACCGACGCGCAGCGTGCCGCGCTGCACCAGCACGGTGGCCACCGGGCCGCGGCCGCGGTCCAGGTGCGCCTCGATCGCCACACCCTGGGCCTCCATGTCGGGGTTGGCCCGCAGGTCGAGGGCGGCGTCGGCGGTCAGCAACACCGCCTCTTCGAGTGCGGAGATGTTGGTGCCCTCCTTGGCGGAGATGTCGACGAACATCGTGTCGCCACCGAAATCCTCTGCCACCAAACCGTATTCGGTGAGCTGGCCGCGGATCTTGGCCGGGTCGGCGCCCTCCTTGTCGATCTTGTTGACGGCCACCACGATCGGCACGTCGGCCGCCTGCGCGTGGTTGATGGCCTCCACCGTCTGCGGCATGACGCCGTCGTCGGCGGCGACCACCAGGATCGCGATGTCGGTGGCCTTCGCGCCGCGGGCACGCATGGCGGTGAACGCCTCGTGACCCGGGGTGTCAATGAAGGTGATCGGCCGCTCTTCGCCGTCGAGCTCGACCGACACCTGGTAGGCGCCGATGTGCTGGGTGATGCCACCCGCCTCGGCCTCGCGCACGCTGGCGTTCCGGATGGTGTCCAGCAGCCGGGTCTTACCGTGGTCGACGTGACCCATGACGGTCACCACCGGCGGCCGGGTCTGCAGGTCTTCCTCGGTGCCCTCGTCCTCGCCATAGGTGAGGTCGAAGGATTCCAGCAGCTCGCGGTCCTCGTCCTCCGGGCTGACGACCTGGACGACGTAGTTCATCTCGCTGCCCAGCAGCTCGAGCGTCTCGTCGCCGACCGACTGGGTGGCCGTCACCATCTCGCCGAGGTTGAACAGGGCCTGCACCAGCGAGGCCGGGTTGGCGTTGATCTTGTCGGCGAAGTCCGACAGCGACGCGCCGCGGGCCAGCCGGATGGTCTCGCCGTTGCCGTGCGGCAACCGCACGCCGCCGACAACCGGCGCCTGCATGTTCTCGTACTCGGCGCGTTTCGCCCGCTTGGACTTGCGCCCGCGCCGGGGCGCACCACCGGGACGGCCGAACGCGCCGGCCGCGCCGCCGCGCTGACCGGGACGGCCACCGCCGCCACCGCCGCCGGGGCGACCGCGGAAACCGCCCGGTCCGCGACTTCC
>NZ_LZIZ01000180.1:0-17262 GCF_001666915.1 Mycobacterium sp. E3339
CCAAAAGCATGGCTTCGATGAGCGAGAGACCCAGCGAGGTCCAGCGGGCGGTATGCAGGTAGACGCGCCTGCGGGCGATCTGGTCCCAGAGCGCGGGTGGCGCCACGTCGCCGCGGCCGGTGACACCGCCGCGGTTGGTGCGCAGGTCGGCGGTGCCGATGCCCCAAACGTCGATCTGGGCGTACACCGACAACGGCTCCAACAGGTCGGCGCCGACCACGCGATTGCGGCGCAGTGGCTCGTTGATCATGGTGGCCGCCCGCAGGCGCGTCTACCTGCATACCGCCCGCTGGACCTCGCTGGGTCTCTCGCTCATCGAAGCCATGCTTTTGGGAATGCCGGTCGTGGCCGTCGGGACGACCATGGCCCCGCTCGTAATCCCCTGCGAGGCAGGCGTTGTCAGCGCAAACCTCGCCACCCTTGGGGCGGGCCTGCGGGATTTCATGAACGACCATGCCACCGCGGCGGCCGCCGGCAAGGCGGCGCGCGAATTCGCCTCCGTCCGCTTCGGGCTCGGGCGCTTTCTCAGCGCCTGGGACGAAGTGATCGAGGAGCTGTGCAGATGAGGAGGAAGGGAGCCCGTATGAGGATCGCGATGATCTCGGAACACGCCAGCCCGCTGGCGCACCTGGGCGGCGTGGATGCGGGCGGGCAGAACGTCCACGTCGCCGAGCTGTCGGCCGCGCTGGCCCGCCGCGGCCACGACGTGGTGGTGTACACCCGGCGCGACGACCCACGGCTGCCGGAATGCGTCGAAACCGAGCACGGCTACTCCGTCGTGCATGTCCCGGCGGGCCCGGCCCGAGTGCTGCCCAAAGACGAACTGCTGCAATACATGTACGCATTCTCCCGCTACCTGGACGCCCGGTGGGTCGCCGACGCCCCCGACGTGGCCCACGGCCACTTCTGGATGTCGGGCGTGGCCACTCAGCGCGCCGCCCGATCGCACCGCGTCCCGACCGTGCAGACATTCCATGCATTGGGCTTGATCAAGCGATTGCACCAGGGACTCGACGACACCAGCCCGGACTGCCGTATCGGGGTGGAGGCCAGGATCGCCCGGGAAGCCGACTGGGTCGCGGCCACCAGCACCGAAGAGGTCTTCGAACTCGTCCGGATGGGGCGCGCCCGCTCGCGGACCTCCGTGGTGCCCTGTGGCGTGGACACCGAGGCGTTCACGCCGGACGGCCCCGGCGCGCCGCGTGACGACCAACCACGCATCGTGTCCGTCGGACGACTGGTGCCGCGCAAGGGTTTTGACACGCTGATCGGCGCGTTGCCGCGAGTCCCCGGCGCCGAGCTGGTGATCGTCGGCGGCCCGGCGCAAACGGATCTTGCCGACGACCCCGAAGCCCGGCAGTTGCAGCGGCTCGCCGCCGAACTTGGCGTGTCCGACCGGGTGCGCCTGCTCGGCGCGGTCACCCGCGGCGAAATGCCCGCGCTGCTGCGGTCCGCGGACGTGGTGGCCTGCACGCCCTGGTACGAGCCGTTCGGCATCGTGCCGCTGGAGGCCATGGCCTGCGGGGTCCCGGTGGTCGCCACGGCGGTTGGGGGCATCCGCGACACGGTCGTCGACGACGTCACCGGTCGGTTGGTGCCGGCCAAAGATTCCCCCAGGCTCGGCGACGCCATCGCCGCCCTGCTCGGCGACCGGGGTAGGCGACGGGCACTGGGCGCCGCCGGCTGTGAACGCGCCCGCGCCCGTTACACCTGGGACCGGGTGGCTGCCGACAGCGAACGCATCTACGAGAAGTTGGCGCCGCTGCGGCGCGAAGTGAGCGCGATCAGCAAACGGTCCGGGTGATGGTGTGTTTCAGCAGTTTTCGATCATCCGCAGTGACCGCTCCACATGGTCGGGCAGTCGCCGGCGCTCCCGCAGCGCGGCCGGCAGCACCGCCACCGCCTCGAGCAATGCCTTCGCATGGGCGCTGTCACGGGCGGCGGCCCACGCCAACGTGGCGGTTGCGCGGGCGCACCTGCCGGTCGATCGGCGCAGGCAGGCGCTGAGCAGCGCGTTGCGCGCCTCGCGGGCGTGCTGGGCGCCGCTCGATGAGCGCGTCTGCGACGGTTGGTGGTACGCCACCAACGCGGGGCAGAAGCACAGCTCCCAGCCGCCCGCGGCGAGATCCCATGCCAGCAGGCTCTCCTCGCCACGGAAGTGCAGGATCGAGCTGAATCCGCCGACCGCTTCGAAGGCGGACTTGCGTACCAGGGCCGAGCACGCCTGGAAGCCCAGAATCGACGGGCCGGGCAGGGCTGGGTCCCTGCCGAGCGGGCTGTCAGCCAGCTTGGCGACGAAGGGGTCGTCGCGCTCCTGCGGTAACATCACGGTCCGCCCGGCCAATACCGCTACCTTGGGCCACTTTCCGAACACCTCCTCGGCGACCGACGTCGCCTCGGGCGCCCACCACGAGTCATCGTCGCAAAAGGCGACATATGGAGTGGCGGAGTTCGCCACACCGATGTTGCGCGCGACCGCGCCCTCGTTGCGGTTCAGCGGTATGACGGTGACCCGGCCGGCCGAACGGTCCACGACATGATTCATGGCCCGCACCGAATCATCGCGGGAGGCGTTGTCCACCACGATGATCGGGCATGCGCTGGTGTCCAGCAGGCGCTCGGCGACGGTGCACAGTTCACGTGCCCGGTCCCGGGTCGCGATGACAAAAGAAGTTAGGGGCTTGGTCGCCATGACTGCTGCAGCTACCCCAAAAGCGTTCGGTGAAACGCAGTTTCATCGAAAGGTTCGCGGGTATGAGGGTTCGGTGCGTGCTCTTTCGCGGGTCCTGGTCACCGGCGGTGCCGGGTTCATAGGCGCCCATGTGTGTGACCGGTTGCTCGGCGCCGGTGTAGAGGTGGTCAGCGTCGACGACCTGTCCACCAGCTCTGCGACGGATCGCTTCACCGAGCGCCCCGGATACCGGTTCGTGCGGCACGACGTCTGCGATCCCGCGCTGATCGACACCGTCGGCACCTCGTTCGACGCCGTGTTCCATCTGGCCTCAGCGGCTTCTCCGGTCGACTATCAGCGCCGGCCGGTCGAGACGCTGCGGACCGGGTCCGCCGGCACCGAGACGGCGCTGGAGATCGCCGAGCGTGGCGGCGCCCGGTTCGTCCTGGCATCCACCAGCGAGGTCTACGGTGATCCCGAGGTGCATCCGCAGCCCGAAAGTTACTGGGGCAACGTCAATCCCGTGGGTCCACGCAGCATGTACGACGAAGCCAAACGATATGCAGAGGCCCTGACGTTCGCCTATCGGCGCCTCGGCCGGGTCGACACCGGGGTCGCGCGCATATTCAACACCTACGGCCCCGGCATGCGCGCCGGTGACGGCCGCATGGTCCCCAACTTCTGCCGCCAGGCGTTGCGCCGGGAACCGCTGACCGTGTCCGGCAGCGGGCTGCAGACCCGATCCCTGTGCTACGTCGACGACACGGTTTCGGGCCTGATCGCTCTGGCGCGCAGCGACTTCGGTGGCCCCGTGAACATCGGTAACCCGACCGAGCTGACCGTCCTGGCGGTGGCCGAGCTGATCCGGGAGCTTGCCGCCAGCAGGTCGACCATCCAGCTCACCCCGCCGGCCGAGGACGACCCCCAACGCCGCTGCCCCGACATCGCCGTCGCGCGCGAGCGGTTGGGTTGGGAACCACGGGTCGACTACCGCAGCGGGCTGGCCACCACCGTGGCGTGGTTCCGCATGACGGCCGATTACCCGGACCTCGTCTCGGCCGCTGAGCAGTTGGCGCAGTAGGAGGTGCCGTGCGAATTCTCGGTGTGAACGCGGTGTTCCATGATTCCGCCGCGGCGTTGGTGGTCGACGGCCGGGTGGTGGCCGCCGCCGAAGAGGAGCGCTTCTCGCGGCGAAAGCACGGTAAGCAGGCGGTGCCGTTTTCGACGTGGGAGATTCCCACCGCGGCGATCCGGTGGTGCCTGCAGGACGCGGGCGTGGCCGCCGAGGAGATCGACGCCATCGGCTACTCCTACGACCCGGTCCTGATGTACGAGGAGCCGATCGACCCGAAGGGGCTCGACCAGGATTGGGAGTACTTGCGCACCCTGTACGCCGAGCGTGCGCCGCGCTTCCTGGCCTCCGCGGTGCCGGGACTCAACCCGGGCGTGTTCCGCCACGTGCGCCACCACGTCGCGCACGCCGCGTCGACCGCGCTCGCCTCGCCGCATCCGGACACCGCCGTGCTCGTCGTCGACGGCCGCGGCGAACGCACCTCCATGCTCGCCGGCGTGTACCGCGACCACAAGCTCGACGTGCTGGCCTCCCAGCAACTGCCACACTCGCTGGGGTTGCTCTACGAAAGCCTCACCGAGCACCTCGGTTTCGCGCGCTCCAGCGACGAGTACAAGGTGATGGCGATGGCGTCCTACGGCGAGCCGCGCTTCGCGGACCAGCTGCGCGAGCGCGTCTACGCCTGCGGCGACGGCGGATTCCGGACGGAGCCGATCGCCTGGGAGCAGCTGGCGCCGCGCCGACGGCCGCACGACGAGACGCTAGACCCGGTGCACGCCGACCTCGCCTGCAGCGTGCAGCGCGTCGTCGAGGACGTCTTGCTGGACCTGGTGGCCTGGCTTCGCGGCCGGACCGACGGTGACGCGCTGTGCCTGGCCGGTGGCGTGGCGCTCAATTGCGTTGCCAACAGCCGTATTTACGCCGAGAGTGGCTTCGATCGCGTGTGGGTGCAGCCAGCGGCCGGTGATTCCGGCACGGCCCTGGGTGCGGCGCTGAGCCTGGCCGCGTCGTTCGGCGAACCGATCGCGCCGATGCCGTCGGCCCAGCTGGGTCGCGGCTGGTCGGACGACCAGATCGAGGCCGCGCTCAATGAAGCCGCCGTCCACTACGAGCGCCCGGACGATGTTACGTCCGTGATCGGTGACGCGCTGGCCGACAATCAGTTGGTCGGATGGTTTCAGGGCCGCGCCGAATTCGGGCCGCGGGCCCTGGGCGGGCGGTCGCTGCTGGCCGATCCCCGCCACGCCGCCAACCTGGAGCGCCTCAACGCGGTGAAGGGGCGCGAGCAGTTCCGGCCGGTCGCCCCCATGGTGCTGGCCGAGCGCGCCGCCGAAATCTTTTCGCGCGGACCGCTTCCCAGCCCGTACATGCTGTTCGTACACGACGTCGCCGACGGCTGGCGCGAGCGCATCCCCGCGGTCACCCACGTCGACGGCACGGCCCGGATTCAGACCGTCGACGCGGCGGACGATCCGCGCCTGCACGCGACCATCAACCGGTTCGCCGAGCGCACCGGCGTTCCGGTGGTGGTCAACACCAGCTTCAACACCGCCGGGCGCCCCATGGTGGACACCCCGCGCGACGCGCTCGAGGTGTTCGGTAGCTCCCCGATCGACGTGCTGGCCCTCGGCTCGTTCGTGGTCAGGCGGCGCCGATGACGACCGACTATGCGATCGTGATTCCGACCGTCGGTCGCGAGTCGTTGCGGCGCTTGCTCATTGCGCTGCGACGGGGATCGGGAGCGGCGCCGGCGGAGGTGGTGGTGGTCGACGACCGGCCGCGGCCCGCCACGAGTCTCCCGGTGCCCGGCGACATGCCGGTGCGGGTGCTGCGCAGCGGCGGGCGCGGGCCGGCCGCCGCGCGCAATGTGGGTTGGCGCGCAACCCGCACACCGTGGGTCTGTTTCCTGGACGACGACGTGGTGCCGGAACCGCAGTGGAAGTCGTCGTTGGCCATCGACCTCAAAGCCGCCGAGGCCGCGGACGCGGTGGGTTCGCAGGCGGTGATCGAGGTGCCCGCGCAGGAATCCCGACCGCCCACCGACGACGAGCGCCGCACAATGCGGCTCTCGACGGCGCAATGGATCACCGCCGACATGGCGTATCGCCGCGACATGCTGGTGGCGGTCGGCGGGTTCGACGACCGGTTCCCGCGCGCCTACCGCGAGGACTCCGACTTGGCCGTGCGGATCGTGGCGGCCGGCGGGACGATCGTGCGCGGCGAGCGCCGCTCGACCCACCCGGTCGCGACGGCGACCTGGCGGTCCAGCGTGCGCGCGCAGGTCGGCAACCGCGACAACGCGCTGATGCGCCGCAAGTACGGCCGCAACTGGCGAACCATGATCGGCGAGGGGCCGGGCCGTATGCCGGCGCATGCGGCCACGGCCGCCGCCGGCGGCGTCGCCGTCCTCGCCACACTGCTGAGCCGCCGCCGCGCCGCCCGCGCGGCCGCGGCGGCATGGCTGATGTTGACGGTGGAATTCACGGCGCGTCGCTGGCTCGGTGGGCCACGCAATGCCGTTGAGGCGGCGCGCCTTTCGGTGACCAGCGCGCTCATACCACCGGTCGCCGTCGCGCACCGGTTGGCCGGCGAATGGTCGTTTCGGCGGGCGTGGCGCGATCCGCCGCTCGCGGTGCTGTTCGACCGCGACGACACCCTGATCGTCGACCGGCCCTACCTGAACAACCCGGACGGCGTGCGGCCCACCCCCGGGGCCTCGGGCGCCCTGGACCGGTTGTGCCGGCGTGGCCTGTTGCTGGCCGTCGTTTCCAACCAGTCGGGCGTGGCGCGCGGGCTGATCAGCCCCGAGCAGCTTGCCGCCGTCAACGCCCGGGTGGACGAGCTCCTCGGCCCGTTCGATTCCTGGCAGGTGTGCACCCACGGCGAGGCGGCGGGCTGCGAGTGCCGCAAGCCGAAGCCCGGCCTGGTGCTGGCGGCCGCCGAGGCGCTGGGGGTGTCCCCGCAGCGCTGCGTGCTGATCGGCGACATCGGCAGCGACGTGCGGGCCGCCCTGTCCGCCGGCGCCGACGCGGTGCTGGTGCCAACGGCCCGCACGCGGCCCGCCGAGGTCGACCACGCGCGGGCCCACGCGCGGGTGGCCGCAACCCTGGACGACGCCGTCTCGCTGGTGCTGCGGGAGTGCCGATGAGCGCCGCGGTGGTGGCTCGCCTGGACAGCGCCGGCGACGTGCTGATCATCGGGCCCGCGGTGCGCGCGGTGGCGGCCCGGCACGACCGCCTCACCATGCTGGTGGGGCCGCGCGGCCGGGACGCCGCCGAACTACTCCCCGGGGTCGACGAGATCGTCGAATGGCAAGCCCCCTGGGTGGATTTCGACGCGCCGGAGCTGACCGCCGCGCACGCCGACGCGCTGATCAAGCAGCTGCGTGACATCGCGCCGTCCAAGATGTACATCTTCACGTCGTTCCATCAATCGCCGCTGCCGCTGGCGCTGCTCGCCCGCATGGCGGGCGTGCCGTGGGTCGGCGCGATCAGTGTCGACTATCCGGGCACGCTGCTCGACCTGCGTCACCAGGTGCCCGACGGAGTTCCCGAGCCGGAGCGGGCGCTGTCGCTGGCCGAGGCGGCCGGTTGCCGCCTGCCGTCCGGCGACGACGGCGCGCTGCGGATCCGCGCCGTCGAACCCCTGACCGCGCGGCTCGCGGAAAGCGTTGGCGCCGAGCCGTTCATCGCGTTCCACCCCGGAGCCGCGGTTCCGGCGCGACGCCCGACCCCGGACCGCAGCGCGGCGATGGTGGCGGCACTGCACGACGCGGGACACCGCGTCGTGGTGACCGGTGCTCCCGACGAGTCCGACCTGACCGCCGAGGTCGCGGGCGACCATGCCGTCGACCTGGGCGGCCGCACCACCTTCGCCGAACTGGCTGCGGTCTTTTCGGCCGCGCGTGTGGTCGTCGTACCCAACACCGGACCGGCGCACCTGGCCGCCGCCGTGGGCACCCCGGTGGTGTCGTTGTTCGCCCCAGTGGTGCCTGCCACGCAATGGCGGCCGTATGCCCGGCGGGTCCGCGTGCTCGGTGACCAGTCCGCGCCGTGTCGGGCCAGCCGCGCGCGCGTGTGCCCGGTACCGGGCCACCCGTGCCTGGACGGCATCACCGATACCCAACTGCTCGACGCCGTGAGACAAGGAGGAGAGCAATGATCGAGGCACACTTCGACGCGCTGCGAGATGCGGTGCGCGACAGCGCCTCCGAAGCGGCCCAGCTGCGCGGCTGGGGGCGGCGGCTGGCCGCGGTGTTGTCCGGCGGCGGCCGCCTACTGGCGTGCGGGAACGGCGGCAGCGCCGCCGAGGCGCAGCACCTGACAGCCGAACTGGTCGGACGGTTCCGGGAGGAGCGAATCCCCATGTCGGCCATCGCGTTACACGCCGACACGTCCGCGCTGACCGCCATAACCAACGACTACGGCTTTGAGGAGATGTTTGCGCGTGGGGTGCGCGCGCACGGCAGGCCCGGTGACGTCCTGGTGGCGTTGTCGACCAGCGGCGCCAGCCGAAACGTGATCGCGGCGGTCAAGGCGGCCTACGACGTGGGCATGGTGACGTGGGCGCTCACCGGCCGCGCGCCCAATGAGCTGGCCACCATGTGCCACGAGGCGATTTGCATTGACGCCGCCAGTACGGCCACCGTGCAGGAAATCCACCTCATGCTCGTGCACGGGTTGTGCATGGCGCTCGACGATGTGCTGCTGCGGCGGGAAGCATCGTGACCACCAAACCCCTTGTCATCATCGGCGATTCGATCCTCGACGTCGACATCCTGGGCTCCGCGTCCCGGCTGAGCCCGGAGGCGCCGGTGCCGGTGGTCGACGCCGAACGCCAGGTACAACGGCCGGGCGGGGCCGGCCTGGCGGCGCTGCTGGCGGCCAGAACCGAGACCGGGGTGGTGCTGATCACCGGCATCGCGTCCGACGATGCGGGGCGTCGTCTGCGCGACCTACTGGTCGCCGCCGGAGTCGGCGTCGTCGGACTGCCGATGAGCGGGACGACCATGACCAAGACCAGGATCCGGGCGCGCGGTCAGTCGATGCTGCGCGTCGACCGCGGCGGCGCCGAACCACTTGACGGTCCGCTTCCGGAGGCGGCGACACGGGCCCTGGCCGGCGCCCGGGCGATATGCGTGGCCGACTACGGCGCCGGCGTCACCGCGCTGCCGGCCGTCCGGGCCGCGCTGACCGAGTTGGCATCACGAACCCCCGTGGTCTGGGACCCGCACCCGCGGGGCGCGGCGCCGGTCTCCGGGTGTGCGCTGGTGACCCCGAATCATGAAGAGGCGCGCCACTTCTGCGCGGCGGCCGGCGACGGCGGAGAGGCACTACTGCGGAAGTGGGCCGCCGCCGCGGTGTGCATCACCCGCGGCGCCAACGGCGCACGCGTCTACCTGCCCGGCACGGCCGCGCGGCACGTCGGGATACCGGCCGGATCGGGCGCCGGCGCGGCCGACGTGTGCGGCGCCGGTGACCGATTCGCCGTCGCCGCGGCGGTGGCGCTGGGCGCAGGCGCCGACCCCGTCGCCGCGGTGGAGGCGGCCGTCGCCGACGCGGCCCGGTTCGTCGCCGCCGGTGGCGCCGCCGCCGTCTCGACACCCCTGCCCGCCCAGGGGGCGGACGTCCTGGCCGCGGGCGCCCGGACCGAGGGCTGGATCGACGCGATCGCGCTGGCCGACCGGCTGCGCCGCGACGGGCGCGTCGTGGTGGCCACCGGCGGATGCTTCGACCTGCTGCACACCGGGCACATCCGCCTGCTCCGGCAGGCCCGCGAACTCGGCGACGCCCTGATAGTGCTGGTCAATTCCGACGCGTCGGTGCGGGCGCTGAAGGGTGCCGGGCGCCCCGTCATGCGAGACGTGGACCGCGCCCGCGTCCTGGCCGCGCTGGCATGTGTCGACGGGGTGACGATCTTCGACGGCCTGACCCCGGAGCGGATGCTCGAGACGCTGCGCCCCGACATCTGGGTCAAGGGCGGCGATTACGTGGCCGCCGAACTGCCCGAGGCCGACGTGGTGTACCGCCACGGCGGCGAGGTCGTCATTCTGCCCACGGTGGCGGGTTACTCGTCTTCCCGCTTGATCGCCGCGGCCTCGTCCGGCCGCCCAACAATCGAAAGGTCTTGACATGACGATAAATCCCCTCGGCGCCGTGTTGATCTCCGGCGGCTCCTCCGGGCTGGGCGCGGCCACGGTGGCCGCCGTGGCGCGGCACGGCGGGCAGCCGCTGGTGATCGACAAGAAACCGCCTGCCGCCGATGTGCCTTACGCGGCTTGCGATCTGGCGGACACGAGCGCGGTCGCGGCCGCGGTCGAGTCGCTGGCCGCGCAGGCCGACGGCCGCGTCACCGGCGTCTTCACCGCTGCCGGCATCGATTCCTGCGGCACGCTCGAACACGTACCGGCCAAGGAGTGGGAACAGGTCATCGCCGTGAATCTCGTTGGCACCGCGGCCGTCGTCCGGGCCGCCCTCCCCTATCTGAAGGCGACCCAGGGACGCATCGTCACCTGCGCCTCGACCCTCGGCATCAAAGCGGTCGGCGATGCCACCGCCTACTGCGCATCCAAATTCGGGGTCGTCGGCTTCACGCGCGCCCTGGCGGCCGAACTCGCGGGTGAGGTGGGCGTGACGCTGCTCATCCCCGGCGGAATGCACACGCCGTTCTTCGATGGGCGCGCCGAGCAATACAAGCCGCCGGCCGACGCCAAGCTCAACCGGCCCGAGGACGTAGCCGAGACGGTGCTTTTCGCCCTGTCCCAGCCGGCCGGGTGCGAGGTGCGCGAGTTGGTGGTGTGCGCCTCCACGGAGTCGTCGTGGCCTTGAGGCTGAAGGCCGGCCCCGATCTCGACGGGGCCGACAGCATTGTGGTGCTGCGCGCGCTGGGGCTCGGGGACCTGCTGACGTCGGTGCCCGCGCTGCGCGGCTTGCGCCGGCGATGCCCGGAGGCCCGCGTCATGCTCGCCGCCCCCGACCGCTACCGCGACCTGGCGATGCTCACCGGCGCGGTCGACGAACTGCTGCCCACCACGCGCCTGGGCGACGTGCAGCCGCTGCCGGGACGGCCGGCGCTGGGTATCAACCTGCACGGCTGCGGACCGGAAAGCATCGATCACCTGCTGGCGTGGGCGCCACAGACCGTGCTCACCCATCACCACCAGCGGCATCCCACCTTGCAGGGGCCGCCATGGCGCTCGGACGTGCACGAGGTGAACCGCTGGTGCACGTTGCTCGAGTGGGCCGGAATCCCTTGTGATTCAACCGATGTGCTGATACCGCGGCCCGAGGGAATTCCGTTCGACCAGACCGGCGCAGTTGTGATCCATCCCGGCGCCTCCGCACCGGCGCGGCAGTGGCCGGTGGACCGATTCGCCGCGGTGGCGGCGGCGCTCAGCGACGACGGTTTCGACGTCATCATCACCGGATCCGCCGCCGAATTCGACCTGGCGCACCAGGTCGCCCGCGCCGCCGGCCTGCCGCGCACCGCGGTGGCCGCCGGGCTGCTCGACCTCCCCGCGCTGACGGCGCTGATATGGGACAGCCGGCTGGTCATCTGTGGCGACACCGGGCTGGCGCACCTGGCCGCGGCGACCGGGACGGCGTCGGTGGTGCTGTTCGGCCCCACCGCTCCCGCCCGCTGGGGCCCGCGCGGCCCCGCACCGCACGTCGCGCTCTGGGCCGGCGGCGTGGGCGATCCGCACGCCGCCGTGCCGCACGAGGGACTGCTGTTGATCACGGTCCCGCGGGTGCTGGCCGCGAGCAGCCAGATCTTGCGGGAGACGACATGATCGCGCCGCTCGTCGGCGTGGTGGGTGTGGGCTACGTCGGCCTGACCACCGCCGTCTGCGTGGCCGGCCAGGGACTGAACACGGTCGCGGTGGACATTGATCCCGCCCGCGTGCGCAAGCTGGCGGCCGGCGTCGCCGTCATCGACGAGCCAGGATTGCCAAAGCTGTTGTGCGACGGCCTGTCCCAGGGGCTGCTGACGTTCAGCGCCGACTTCGGTGCCCTGGCCGACCGCGACGTCGTCTTCGTCTGCGTGCCCACGCCCAGCGCCGACTGCGGACGGGCGGACCTGGGGGCGGTGGAATCGGTCATCGACCGGCTCGGCGGCGTCCTGCGGCGCGGCGCCGTGGTGGCGCTGAAATCGACGGTGCCGGTCGGCACCACCTCGGCGATGGCCGGGCGGCTGCGCCATCGGGGCATTCGCGTCGTCTCGGCCCCGGAGTTCCTCCGGGAGGGGCGCGCCGTCCACGACTTCCGCCACCCGGATCGGCTGGTCATCGGCACCGACGACGAAACCGCGGCGCAGCTGGTGCAGCGGTCGTACGGGCTGGGCAACGAACACGTGCTGCGGATGAGCCCGGAGAGCGCCGAGCTGGCCAAGTACGCCAGCAACGCCTTCCTCGCCGTCAAGTTGTCGTACACGAATTCGCTAGCGGCCCTGTGCGCGCGGGTCGGCGCGGACATCGACGACGTCACCGGCTGCATGGGGGCCGACCGCCGGATCGGCTCGGAATTCCTGCGGCCCGGGCCGGGCTGGGGCGGTTCCTGCCTGCCCAAGGACACCGCCGCGCTGGTGCACACCGCGCACCGGCACGGGGTTTCGTTCGCCGAAGTCGAGGCCGCCCGGCAAACCAATACCGCTCAGGCCCAACGAATCGCGACGGCGCTGCGGCAAATGCTGGGCCGGCCGTTGCCGGGCTGCCGCATCACCGCCTTCGGCCTGACGTTCAAGGCCGCCACCAGCGACACGCGAGATTCCCCCGCGCTGGCGGCGTGCGCGGAACTGTCAGCGGCCGGCGCACACCTCATGGGTTACGACCCGCAATTGCCCAACATCGACCCCGCCGTCCTGGCCGAAAGCCGGGTCACCGCCGTCGACGATCCCTACCGCGCCGCCAAGGCGGCCGACGCGATCGTGGTGCTGACCGAGTGGCCGCAGTTCCGCGACCTCGACTGGCGGGCCGTCGCGCGGGACGCGCCGCTGGCGGTGGTGCTGGACGCCAGAAACTCACTCGATCCGGCCACGGTGCAGAATGCCGGCCTGACCTACCTCGGAAACGGTGTGCCGCAGGGGTTCTAACCGCGGCCCCGCAACGCCGTGGCCGCCGGGCGAAAAACCCACGCATAACGGCGGCGATTGGGGGTATGCCCAAAAAGTGGGAAGTGCCTTGGCCGCCCATTCACGCCTGACTGCGGTCGAAAATCACGGCCGCGGGTCTTCGCAGCAAACCGCGTGCAGCGCGGCCGCTGTGCCGGCCGGCGAACGTAGCGACACTTCACCGAACCGTCTGTCTAGGAGGAACATCAATGGCTAAGCAAGAGGTCTCCGACTATCTGCTGGAGCGTTTGCGGGCATGGGGCGTCGAGCGGGTTTTCGGCTACCCCGGGGACGGCATCAACGGGTTGCTGGCCGCGTGGGGCCGCGCGGACAACAAGCCGAAGTTCATCCAGTCTCGCCATGAGGAGATGAGCGCCTTCCAGGCGGTCGGCTACGCGAAATTCACCGGCCGGGTCGGGGTCTGCGCGGCCACGTCCGGGCCCGGGGCGATCCATCTGCTCAACGGCCTCTACGACGCGAAGCTCGACCATGTTCCGGTGGTGGCGATCGTCGGCCAGACCAACCGCACTGCGATGGGCGGCAATTACCAGCAGGAGGTCGACCTGCTGAACCTGTTCAAGGACGTCGCCAGCGACTACGTCCAAATGATCACGGTCCCCGAGCAATTGCCCAACGTCCTGGACCGCGCGATCCGCATCGCGATGACCCAGCGGGCCCCGACGGCGTTGATCATTCCCAGTGACGTGCAGGAGCTGCCGTACTCCCCGCCCGAGCACGCATTCAAGATGGTGCCCTCCAGCCTGGGCATCGAATACCCGCAGATCGCCCCGGACGACGCGGCGATCAGGCGCGCGGCCGACATCCTCAACGCCGGCAAGAAGGTCGCCGTGCTGGTGGGCACCGGCGCCCGCGGGGCCCGCGAAGAACTCGCCGAGGTGGCCGACCTGTTGGGCGCCGGCGCGGCCAAGGCGCTGCTGGGCAAGGACGTCCTGTCGGACGAATTGCCTTGGGTCACCGGCTCTATCGGCCTGCTGGGGACGCGGCCGAGCTATGAGCTGATGCGGGATTGTGACACGCTGCTCACGGTCGGCTCCAGTTTCCCCTACACGCAGTTCCTGCCCGATTTCGGTCAGGCCCGCGCGGTGCAGATCGACGTGGACGGCCGGCTCATCGGGATGCGCTACCCGTACGAGGTCAACCTGGTCGCCGACGCGAAAGCCGGCCTGCGAGCGCTGATTCCGCACCTGCGCCGCAAAGAGGACCGATCGTGGCGGGAGGGCATCGAGAAGAACGTGGCGCGGTGGTGGGAGACCATGGACAAGGAGGCGATGGTCAGTGCCGATCCCATCAACCCGATGCGCCTGTACTCCGAGCTTTCCCCGCAGCTGCCCGAAAACGCGATCATCACAGCGGATTCCGGTTCGGCGGCCAACTGGTACGCCCGCAATCTGCGCTTCCGCGGCGACATGCGCGGCTCGCTATCCGGCACCCTTGCGACGATGGGCCCCGGCGTGCCGTACGCGATCGGCGCCAAATTCGGCCACCCGGACCGGCCCGTCATCGCGTTCGTCGGTGACGGCGCCATGCAGATGAACGGCATGGCCGAGCTGATCACCATCAAGCGGTATTGGCAGGAGTGGAAGGACCCCCGCCTGATCATCGCGATCCTGCACAACAACGACCTCAACCAGGTCACCTGGGAGATGCGCGCCATGGCGGGCGCACCGAAATTCCATGAATCGCAGGCGCTTCCCGACGTCGACTTCGCGGCGTTCGCGGCGAGCCTCGGCCTGAACGCGATGGCCATCAAGGACCCGGAGGAGCTGCAGGGCGCGTGGCGGCAGGCGTTGTCGGCCGACCGCCCGACGGTGCTCGACGTCTTCACCGACCCGGACATGCCGCCCATCCCGCCGCACGCCACCTGGGAACAGTTCAAGTCGGCCACGGCGGCGGTGCTGTCCGGAGACGAGGACCGCGTCGGCTTCGTCAAGGTGGGCCTCAAGACCAAGGCGCAGGAGTTCATGCCGCACAAGAAGAGTTGAGCCGAGTCACCTGTTGGCGTCGACTGACGAACGCGCGCTGCGCAAGTCCTCGACGAAGAGCCGGTAGGCCTCGTCGTGCCCGTCGCTGCGATCGCGCAGCACCGCCGACGGGTGGACCGTCGCGACGACGATGGGGTCGGGCTGCACGTCGACGGCCGACGGCGGCAGCCGCACCTGTTGGCCCCGCTGGGCCGATATCCGAAAGTCCGCTCCCAGAAGGGATTGCGCGGCGGTGGCGCCCAGGCACAGGATGACCCGCGGGCGCACCGCCTCGATCTCGGCGATGAGCCAGGGCCGGCAGGCGACCACCTCGGTGCGGCCGGGCTTCTGGTGGATGCGCCGTTTGCCACCCTTGCGGGTGAACTTGAAGTGCTTGACCGCGTTGGTCTCGTACGTCGACGCCGAGTCGATGCCGGCGTCCTCGAGCGCGCGGGCCAGCAGTCGGCCGGCCGGCCCGACGAACGGCTCCCCCGCGCGGTCCTCTTGATCCCCCGGCTGCTCGCCCACCAGCATGAGCGGCGCTCCCGAGTCCCCGCGGCCGAAAACCGTCTGCGTGGCATCGGCGAAAAGCGGGCAGC
The DNA here is from genome assembly GCF_001666915.1 of Mycobacterium sp. E3339. Classification (NCBI taxonomy): domain Bacteria; kingdom Bacillati; phylum Actinomycetota; class Actinomycetes; order Mycobacteriales; family Mycobacteriaceae; genus Mycobacterium; species Mycobacterium sp. E3339. Next base: position 15,430 of record NZ_LZIZ01000180.1, read on the forward strand.
CACGGCAACATTCGGCCGCCGCCCGCAGCGCATCCAGCGACCGCCGCTCGGGCAGGTAGCGCTCGGCACCGGGTGCCTGGGTTGCGGTCATCTGATTCCCTTGCCGGGGGTGGGGCGCCCCCGCTCCCCCTCGGGTGGGGGCGCCCCAGTGGGCCGTCAGCCCTTCCCGACGATGGCGTCGCGGGCGCGGTCCAGCATCGCCGCGAACGGTCCGGCGGCCAGGTTGGCCGCCTGCGATTCGACACCGGCGTGCGGGCGGGTCGGCGCGATCGCCTCGGCGAGCTTGGCCGCGCGGCCCATCCGTTCGAGCTCCTCGCCGCTCAATTCCTGGCCCAGCTTGGCGAACTCGTCGCGCTCCTCGTGCTCGGCATGCTCGACGACCGCGTCGCGAAGCTGCGTCAACAGGCTGGTGAACTCCGCGCTGTCGACGTCGATTTTCTCCAGCTTCTGCAGAACGGTCTTGGCCTCGTGCTCTTCGTGGAGACGCTCGTCGACCACGTCGGCCGCGTCGGCCAGCTTCCGCTTGGCCCGCGGGTGCACGATTTCCTCTTCCGCCGTTTCGTGGACGGCCAGCAATCGCCGGAGTTCGACGAACGCCTTCTCGCGTTCCTTCCCCGACGCCGCCAGCGTGGTAGCGAACAACGACTTGATCTGTTCGTGCTGACTGACAAGAAAGTCGACCACATCGGTGGGCGACTTGATGGCGGTCTGAGCCATGATGTCCTTCCCATCTACCTTGGCGCGCGGGCTGATGCGCGCTCCATGTCGGCTACCCGACGAAATCGGGCACCAAACGGGTACGCCCATGCGCCAGTGGGTAGTTCTCCACCAACTGCGAACAAGGAGAACGCTCGTGGCCATCGGTCTCCGCCGCCGGGTGGTGGTCCTCGGCGCCCTCGTCCTGGCCGCCGGCTGTGCGGCGCCGGGCGCGTCATTGGCGAGTGCACCCGACGTCGAGGTGTGGTCGGTCGCCGCGCCGTTGCGCGAACCGGTCTGGTCCTATCACACCCACAGCCTTGTCGCGCTCACCGACGATCACCGCCTGGCCGAGGTGAGCGCCGGGGACCGCCCGGGTGACGCCAAGACGCGGTTATCGGCGCCCATGGCGGTCGGACGCAATGTGCAGATCAGCCGGAAAGACGCCGCCATCGTCTTCGTGCCACAGCCCGAGCGCGGCAGGGTCGCCGAGGTCGACCTCGAAACCCTGCGCCCGGTGGGCGATTTCGACGCCGGACCCGCCCCGGCGTATCTGTCCGAGGACGCGGGCCTGCGGATGCTGCTGGCGCTGTCGTCGGACGGAACGTCGGTGACACCGGTGGACCAGTATGGCCTGCGCAAGCTGCCCACCGCCACCGTCGCCGGTGATCCCGCCGACAGCATCGACGGAGCCAACCGCGGCCGCCAGATCGACTACCACGTGTTCGCGCCGTCCGGAATCCGCCACTACCAGGGGTCGCAGTCCCCGGCCGAGGAGCGCGGTTCGCTGGGCATGAACGTCGCGGTGTCGGCGGGTGACGGTGCCGCGGCGACGCGCAGCTACGTGGCCGGCCACGACGACGCCACGCTCTACGCGGTGGACTCGCGGCGCGGTGGCGAGGGTTTGACGGTGCTGGCCAGTGCCCGGCTGCCGTCGGCGATCCGTGAACTGGGCACCGACGACACCCGGATCTACGCCGCCACCGACCGCGAAGTCGTGGTGCTGGAAACGGCGAGCTTCACCGGTTTCGCAACCCACACGATTCCCGTCCTGCGCGTCATCGGCTACCGGGCGGGACTGCCGCCGGCGGCCCAAGCGGCACCTTTGTCCGGCATGGCGATCGGGCCGCATCGGGT
>NZ_LZIZ01000181.1:0-22041 GCF_001666915.1 Mycobacterium sp. E3339
TCGACGCCGGTGAAGCGGCTGGCCGGGAACGCCCCTGCCATCACGTTGATCGCGTGGCCGCTGCCGCAGCCGAAGTCCGCCACGTCGGCCCCCGCGCGCAGGCGGTCGACGAGCCCGTCGACCAGTGGCAGCACCGTGTCGACGAGCGCGTTGTCGTAGACCGCGGCACTCTGCTCGGCCATCAGCGCGTGGAAGCGCGGGAATTCGCTGTAGTGCACCCCGCCGCCGGCGCGGAAGCAGCCGACGATCTGTTGTTCGACTTCGGCGAGCAGCGGGACGAACAGGGCCACCAGGGCCAGGTTGTCCGGGCCGGCCGCGCGGGTCAGCACGGCGGCGCGCTGCGCGGGCAGCGAGTAGGTGGCGGTGTCCGCGTCGTAGTCGACGACGCGCCCGGTGGTCATGCCGGCCAGCCACTCGCGCACGTAGCGCTCGTTGAGGCCGGCCTCCTCGGCGATCCGGGCGCTGGTGGCCGGCGGGAGCCCGGCCATCGTCTCGAACAGGCCGGTCTGATGCCCGATGCTCAGCAGCAGCGTCAGGCTGGCGCCGTCGATGGCCGCGATGATCCGTTCGCTGAATTCCTCGGTGGTTTCGAGCCCGGTCTCGCTTGCTGCCGTCACGCCCTGGGACGCTACACCGTAGGTTGGTGGCCATGAGTCAGACAGTGCGCGGCGTGATTTCGCGAAAGAAGGGCGAGCCCGTCGAATTGGTGGACATCGTCGTCCCCGACCCGGGTCCCGGTGAGGCCCTGGTCGACATCATCGCCTGCGGGGTGTGCCATACCGACCTGACCTACCGCGAGGGCGGCATCAACGACGAGTACCCCTTCCTGCTCGGCCACGAGGCCGCCGGCCGGGTCGAGGCGGTCGGCCCCGGGGTGACCGCCGTCGAACCGGGCGACTTCGTGATCCTGAACTGGCGGGCGGTCTGCGGGCAGTGCCGCGCCTGCAAGCGCGGCCGCCCGCACCTGTGTTTCGACACCTTCAACGCCGCGCAGAAGATGACGCTGACCGACGGCACGGAACTGACGCCGGCGCTGGGCATCGGGGCGTTCGCCGACAAGACGCTCGTGCACGCCGGCCAGTGCACCAAGGTCGATCCCGCCGCCGACCCGGCCGTCGCGGGCCTGCTCGGCTGCGGGGTGATGGCCGGCATCGGGGCGGCGATCAACACCGGCGCCGTCACCCGTGACGACACCGTCGCGGTGATCGGCTGCGGCGGTGTCGGCGATGCCGCGATCGCCGGCGCCGCGCTGGTGGGCGCCCGGCGCATCATCGCGGTGGACACCGACGACACCAAGCTGGACTGGGCCCGCCAGTTCGGCGCCACCCACACCATCAACGCGCGCCAGGCCGACGTCGTCGAGGCCATCGGAGACCTCACCGACGGGTTCGGGGTCAACGTGGCCATCGACGCCGTCGGCCGGCCCGAAACCTGGAAGCAGGCCTTCTACGCCCGCGACCTCGCGGGAACGGTTGTGCTGGTGGGGGTTCCGACGCCCGACATGAAGCTGGAGATGCCGCTGATCGATTTCTTCAGCCACGGCGGTTCGCTGAAGTCGTCCTGGTATGGCGATTGCCTGCCGGAACGGGACTTCCCCACCCTCATCGACCTCTATCTGCAGGGCCGGCTGCCCCTGGAGAAGTTTGTCTCCGAGCGAATCGGGCTAGACGACGTCGAGGAGGCGTTTCACAAGATGCATGGTGGCTCGGTGTTGCGGTCGGTGGTGGTGCTCTGATGGTGTCCATCGACCGGGTGGTGACGCACGGCACCTTCGAACTCGACGGCGGCAGTTGGGAAGTCGACAACAACATCTGGCTGATCGGCGACAACTCCAACGTGGTGGTGTTCGACGCCGCGCACGACGCGGCGCCGATCGTCGAGGCGGTGGGCGGCCGCCATGTGGTCGCGGTGGTGTGCACCCACGGCCACAACGACCACGTGACGGTGGCGCCGGAGCTCGGCAAGACGCTCGACGCGCCGGTGCTGCTGCACCCGGCCGACGAGGTGTTGTGGCGAATGACGCACCCGGACAGCGATTTTCGGTCGGTGTCCGACGGCGAAACCATCAGCGTGGGCGGGACTGAGTTGCGAGCGCTGCACACCCCGGGCCATTCCCCGGGATCGGTGTGCTGGTATTCGCACGACCTGGGTGTGGTGTTCAGCGGCGACACCCTGTTCTCCGGCGGCCCGGGCGCGACCGGCCGCTCGTATTCGGATTTCCCGACGATCCTGGAGTCCATCTCCGAGCGCCTGGGCAAGCTGCCCGGCGAGACGGTGGTGCACACCGGCCACGGCGACAGCACCACGATCGGCGACGAGATCGTCCACTACGAGGAGTGGGTGGCCCGCGGCCACTGAGCGGCTTTTTCCACCCCCAGCCGAATCCGGCCCTAACGCCCCTCCAGCACGCGGCGCTTCTCGGCCTCGAACTCCGCATCGGTTAGCGCCCCGGAATCCCGCAGGGCCGCAAGGGTTTTGAGCCGCTCCAGCCGCACGCCTTCGTCGGTCGGCTCGTGGGCCACCGCAACGGCGGGAGCGTGATACGACGGGTTCGCCGCCACCACCGCCCGGCGCCGGGTGCGGGCAAGCCATGAGCCCGCCAACAGCGCGCCGACCAGCCCCGCCACGAAGGTGGCGACGAACAGCCACACCAAGAAGCCATAGGAACTCTGGTGCCCGAAGGCCAGTCGCGGGGCGATGAAGCCGTTGACCTGCCCGTCGGTGGTGATGTTGTAGGTGCCGTTGGCCGCGATCCGCGCCACCCACACCCGCACGTGCGCGTCGTTGTTGACCGTCGTCGTGGTCCCGATGCTCTCGGTCACCACCGGCTGCGCCACCCCCTCGGGCGGCGCGATTGTGACCCCCAGCGGGGGCACGGGCAGCCCGCGGTCGGGACCGCTGATCACGACGGTGTGCAGGCTGACGGTGACGTCGCCGGCCGGCAGGTAGACGCTGCCCGACCCGGGGATCGGCACCTCGCCGTAGGCGTTGTATTTGTCCAGGAAGAAGGCGTTGAGCACCAGGGCGGTGATGAAACCGCCCACCGATACGACCATCATCGCGATGGCAGCGGCCAGCGAAAGCTTCGCGAGCCGTCGGCTGCTCATCCACGCAGTGTGTCACCGGGGCGGCAAACGGCGCACACTGGACCCGGGCTACACCGAGAGGAGCGTTACGCATGGCCAACGATCTTGTCGCCACGGTGCCCGACCTGTCGGGCAAGCTGGCAATCGTCACCGGTGCCAACAGCGGCCTTGGGTTCGGCCTGGCCCGGCGTCTCGCGGCCGCCGGCGCCGACGTCGTCATGGCGATCCGCAACCGCGCCAAAGGCGAGAAGGCGATCGCCGAAATCCGCACCGCGGTCCCCGACGCCAAGCTGACCATCAAGTCGCTGGACCTGTCGTCGCTGGCCTCGGTCGCCGCCCTGGGTGAACAACTCAACGCCGAGGGCCGACCGATCGACATCCTGATCAACAACGCCGGCGTGATGACGCCGCCGGAACGCGACACCACGGCCGACGGCTTCGAATTGCAGTTCGGCAGCAACCATCTCGGCCACTTCGCGCTGACGGGGCACGTGCTGCCGCTGCTGCGCGCCGCCGGCAAGGCGCGCGTCGTCTCGCTGAGCAGCCTGGCGGCCCGCCAGAGCGGCAAGATCCATTTCGACGACCCGAATTTCGAGAAGTCCTACGCGGCGATGTCGGCGTACGGCCAGTCGAAGCTGGCGGTGCTGATGTTCGCCCTCGAGCTGGACCGGCGCAGCCGGGCGGCCGGCTGGGGCATCGTCTCCAACGCCGCGCACCCGGGCCTGACCAAGACCAACCTGCAGATCGCCGGGCCGTCGCACGGCCGCGAGAAGCCCGCGCTGATGGAGCGGCTGTACAAGGCGTCCTGGCGGTTCACCCCGTTTTTGTGGCAGGAGATCGACGAGGGCATCCTGCCGGCGCTGTACGCGGCCGCCGCGCCGCACGCCGAGGGCGGCGCGTTCTACGGGCCCCGCGGTTTCTACGAGGCGGCCGGCGGCGGGGTGCGGCTGGCCAAGGTGCCCGAGCGGGCGCGCAATGAGGCTGACTGCCAACGGCTTTGGGAGCTCTCCGAGCAACTCACCGGCGTGAGCTACCCGAAGCCAAGCTGACGACTATCGTTGGGACATGCGGCCTGAGCCTCGGATGCCCGAATCGAGCATTGTGGTCCGGCCCGAGCCGGTTTACACCCAGTCGTCGCGCCTGCAGGCCGCCGGGTTGGCCCCGGCGATCGCGTTGTTCAAGCGCGCCGCCGAGCAGGTGGCGCTGCCCAAGGCCCCTCAGCCGATCGTCATCGCGGATTACGGCGCGGCCAACGGGCACAACTCGCTCAAGCCCCTGTCGGCGGCGATTGCGGTGCTGCGTCGCCGCACCCGTCAGGACCACGCAATCCTGGTGGTGCACACCGACATTCCGGACAATGACTTCTCGGCGTTGTTTCACACCCTGTCCGACGACCCGGAAAGCTACCTGCAGCTCGACGCGGCGACGTTCGCGTCGTCGATCGGCCGCTCGTTCTACGACCAGATCGTGCCGTCGAAGACGGTCAACCTCGGCTGGTCGTCGTGGGGGACGCAGTGGCTGAGCACGGTGCCGGGCGAGGTGCCCGACCACGTGCACGTCACCTACAGCAGCGACGCGGCTGCGCGCGCGGCATACGCCGAGCGGGCCGCCCTGGACTGGCACAACTTCGTGGCGTTCCGCGGCCGCGAGCTGGCGCCCGACGGGCGGCTGGTGGTGATGACGATCGCCCAGGACGAGGACGGCACGTCCGGATTCCCGACGCTGCTCGATGCGATGCTGACGGCGCTGCGCGATCAGGTGCGCGACGGCCTGCTGCGCCAGGAGGAGGCGCGGCGGATGACCATCCCCACATTTGCCCGCAGCGAGAAGGACTTTCGCGCCCCGTTCGCGCCGAGCGGGCGCTTCGAGGGCCTGACGATCGACCACCTCGACACGTTCAACGCGCAGGATCGCTTCTGGGCCCGCTACCAGGTGGACCGCGACGCCGAGGCCTTCGGCGGGCAGTGGGCGGCCTTCGCCCGCGCGGCCCTGTTCCCCGCGCTGGTGCGCGGGCTGGACGGCGGGGCCCACGACGCGCGGGCCGGGGAATTCGTCGACCAGCTGGAGCGGGCGGTCGCGGCGCACCTGTCGACCGCGCCGGAGCCGATGCGGATTCCGCTGGCGCTCGTCGAGCTGGTCAAGCGCGAGCGACTCGGCCGGTGAGAGTTTCGACACAACGCCGCAACGGGTAACCCCCTCACATCGCGACTGCGACTGCGAGGGGGTTTTGCATGAGCGTGCAGGATGACAAATCGACTGATCAGGCCAACGATCAGGACAAAGATCGACGCGACGATCAGGACGACGAGCAGAAGCTGACGGAGAAGCCGGAGCCCGACGAAAGCGACAAAGAGAAGGCCGCCGAAATGATGGAGGCCTACAAAGAGAAGCCCACCATCGTGCTGCCCGGCACCGGGGGCAGCGTTTCGGGCACCGCGGTCAACGACTGGCTGGACGAGGACGGCAACCCCAAGCACGAAGTAGCCGAGGGTGCAGATTCCGGCGAGCAGACCAAGTCGGACGACTCTCGCGACGAGGAAGCTCTCAAAGAGCAGATCGAAAAGGACAAAGAGCTCAACGAGAAGCTCAAAGAGGCCGCTAAGGCGGAGAACAAGGGCGAAAAGGGCTGACCTACTGGGTCGTTCCCAGCCCGGGCAGTTGGGGGATGCCGCGAATGCCGAAGTCTCCCCCGATCCCCTGAATGATCTGGTTGACCCGGTCCAGCCCGGGGATGGGCTCGTTGAGGCCGGGCACCGGCGGAATGGGCGGCACCTCCGGGATCCGCGGGATCGCGGGAAGTGGCGCGGCCGCCAGCGGCGGCGCCTGCTGCGGTTTGGCTGACGGGACGGTGGTGGACGGCGTCTCGGTGTTGGCCGGTGGATTGGTATCCGTGACCGACGGTGGCGGCGCCTCTTGCGTGGGCGGCGGTGGCTGAGCGGTCGCGGTGTTGGCCGGCGGTGCGGGAGCCGGGCTGCTGGTCACGCCGGGTGCCGGCGTCGTCGCCGATTTGTTCGCCGAGTGCAGGCCGATCGTGAGCGCGGTGCCCACCAGCAGCGCGGCCGCCGCCGCGCCGACGACCGCCGCCAGCACGGGCAGCCGGAACAGGCGCCGCTTGCGCTTCTCGGGCTCACTCGATGGTTCGGCAGGAGGCGTCACCCGCGCTTCGGTCGCGGTCTGCGACCACGCCCGCGCGGGCATGGCGCTCGCGGCGGGCGCGGCCTTCGCCGTGGCGGTCGCGGGCGCGGCGGGCGCCGACGCCGTGGCCACGTTTTCGTCGGGTCCGTGCGCCGCCCGCAGCGCGGCGCCGGTGGCGGCCGTGAGCTGCGGGCGCGGCGTGGTGATCACCGGGACGCGGAAGTACTGCGACAGCGCGGTGGTGATCGCGGGGATATTCGCGCCGCCTCCGGCGGCGACGATCGCCACCAAGTCTTGGATCCCGTTGCGCGCCAACGTGTTTTCCAGCACCGCGACGAACCTGTCGAGCGGTGTGCGGATCGCCTCGTCGAGGTCGGCGCGGGTCACCGTCACGTCGCCCGTCAGGCCGTCGCGCAGCGCGGTCGTCGCGCCCGACGACAGTTCCTCCTTGGCGGCCCGGCAGGCGGTCCGCAGCCGGCTCAGCGAATCGATCGCCACGGTGCCCGCCGGGTCGAAGCCCGCGGTGCTGGGCATGTTGGAGACGACGGCGCTCAGCAGCGCCTGGTCGATCGAGTCGCCGGAGAAGTCGTTCAGGCGCAGGGTTGGGGCCAGCGCCTGGTAGTCGCCATCGGTGGCCATGAACGTGACGCTGGTGCCGCTGCCGCCGAAATCGCAGACCGCCACGGTGCCGCGAGCCGGTATGCCGGGGTTGGTGCGCACGGCGAACAGCGTGGCCGCGGCGTCGGGAATCAGCAGCAGCGGCCGCGCCCGGTTGGACCACTCGGCCACCGCGCTCAGCGCGGTGCCCACGGCGTCGACCGTCGGCGAGGCCCAGTGGGCGGGATAGGTCACCGCCACGCTCTCGGGCAGGGGCCGGCCGCCGGTCACGGCGTAGGCCACGGCGCGCATGGCGTCGGCGACCAGTTCCTCGCCGCGGTGCACCGAGCCGTCAGCCGCCACGATGCCGCGCGGGTCGGCGACCCGGTTCACGAAACCCGTCATGACCAGGCCGGGCTGGTCCAGGCGCGGGTTCTCCGCGGGAATGCCGACCTCCGGCGCGCGCTCGGGGTAGAGCGTCAGGACCGGTTTGCGGGTGACGGCCTGGTCCGCGGCGACCGCCGCGAGGTTGGTGGCCCCGATCGACAGGCCCAGCGCGGTCCCAGCTCCATTGGCCATATATCCCAAACCCCAACTCCAGCGACTCGCACTCGGCTAGCCGTTATTGTGCCGCCGAAACCTGTACCGCGTCTCAGCGACACCTAGGTGCCCGCTGTGTGCGGGGTCAGCGGATGTTGCCGGCCCCGGCGATCAGCGGCAGGTCGAGCGGGGTGACCCAGCCGGGCCGCAGGTCGTTGACCGCAGGCACGGCGTTGAGGGCCCGCATCCCCGTCGCCAGGCACCCGGCGGTGGCCGCGTCGCGGCCCGAGCCGTCGGTGAACCGGAACGCGGTTTCCTGGAAGACGCTCGGCGTGCCCTCGATGTCCACCCGGTAGACGTCGTTGTCGTGGCCGCAGGGCCAGTCCGGGGCGGCGTCGAGGCCGATGCGGTTGACGTGCTCGAGCTGAATCCTGGTCTCGCCCTTGTAGATTCCGTTGATGGTGAAGCGGACGGCGGCGACGTGCCCGGGCTTGATGACGCCCTTGACGGTGTTGCGCTCGGTGGGCGTCACCCATTTGTCCCAGGTGGTTGTGATCTCGTCGAGCATGATGCCCGCCGCGTGCGCGATCATCGGGACGGTGGCGCCCCACGCGAAGATCAGCATGTTGGAGTCTTCCAGCAGCGGGGTGTATTCGGGCTCGCGGCCGATGCCCATCTCGACTTCGTAATCGCCTTCGTAGTTCGTGTAGTCCAGCAATTCCGACGCCCGCACCCGGCGCACCTCCGAGCACAGGCCCATCAGCGTCATGGGGAACAGATCGTTGGCGAACCCGGGGTCGATGCCGGTGGTGAAGCAGGACGACTCCCCCAGCTCGCAGGCCTCGGTGATGGGCGCGATCCAGTTCGGCGGGTTGAGGTGCATGGTCGGCCACACCCACGGCGTCATCGCGGTCGAGCACACGTCGATGCCGGCTCGCAGGAAGCGGGTGATCAGCGCGATGTTGTCCTTGGCGTGCATGGCGGTCGGGCCGTAGTGCACCAGCGCGTCGGGCTTCAGCGCGATCAGGGCATCGACGTCGTCGGTGGCGATGACGCCCACCGGCGCTCCCAGCCCGCAGACGTCGCCGACGTCGCGCCCGACCTTGTCGGGGTTGCTGACGCCGACGCCCACCAGCTCGAACAGCGGGTGCTTGACGATCTCGGCGATCACCATCTTGCCGACGAAGCCGGTGCCCCAAACCACCACACGTTTTGTGCCGTGTTCCGACATACTCACCTTCCCGTACCAGCCCCCGTGGGACTCACCCTAGACCGGCCCGACCTTCGACTAGCCGGAAAGCTTCCCTAGCACCGCATGTGATGACACGATGCAAATCATGACGAAGCATGTGCGAGCGCTCTCGGTCCTGTTCGCTGTCGGCGTCGCGGCCGCCCCCGTGGCCCACGCGATCCCGCAGATGCCCCAGGCCCGCTACGAGGTGACCGGTACCGGCGTCGCGCAGTACATCTCGTACCAGACCGACCAAGGCCAGCTGCACCAGGTGAACGCGCCGCTGCCCTGGTCGACGGAGTTCACCTCGTTCGGGGGCCAGGTGTTCGTGGTCAGCGCGCAGGGCGTCGGGCCCATCCGCTGCCGGATTCTGCTCGACGGCAACGTGGTCGCCGACGCGCAGTCGGCGGGCGGCCGGACCGTCTGCACGCACTAATCCGCAGGAGGTTCTCTGGTGAGTCTGAAGACCGGCATCGCGACGCGAACCAACGGGGCGCCCCCGCCCGAGGTCCCCCTCGCCGACATCCACCTCGATTCCCTCGACTTCTGGGGCCTGGACGACGACTTCCGCGACGGCGCCTTCGCCACCCTGCGGCGCGAGGCGCCGCTGTCGTTCTGGCCCGCGATCGAGATGGAGGGATTCGAGGCGGGCGAGGGCTATTGGTCGCTGACCAAACACGACGACGTGCACTTCGCCAGCCGTCACCCGGAGATCTTCAGCAGCACGCCGAACATCACCGTCAACGACAACGCGCCCGAGATCGCCGAATACTTCGGCTCGATGATCGTGCTCGACGACCCGCGACACCAGCGGCTGCGCTCGATCGTCAGCCGGGCGTTCACCCCGAAGGTGGTGGCGCGCATCGAGGCGTCGGTGCGCGAGCGGGCGCGCCGGCTGGTCTCGGCGCTGATCACCAACCACCCCAACGGGGAAGCCGATCTGGTCACCGAGCTCGCCGGCCCGCTGCCGCTGCAGATCATCTGCGACATGATGGGCATCCCCGAGGAAGACCATCAGCGAATCTTCCACTGGACCAACGTGATTCTCGGGTTCGGCGATCCCGACCTGACGACCGACTTCGACGAATTCCTCAAGATCTCGATGGACATCGGCGCGTACGCCAGCGCGCTCGCCGAGGACCGCCGGCTCAATCACCACGACGACCTCACCACCAGCCTGGTCGAAGCCGAGGTCGACGGCGAACGGCTGACGTCGGCCGAGATCGCGTCGTTCTTCATCCTGCTGGTGGTCGCCGGCAACGAGACCACCCGCAATGCGATCAGCCACGGTGTGCTGGCCCTGTCGCGCTACCCCGACGAGCGGGAGAAGTGGTGGGCCAACTTCGACCGGCTGGCGCCCACGGCGGTCGAGGAGATCGTGCGGTGGGCCTCGCCGGTGGTGTACATGCGGCGGACCCTGACCCGCGACTTCAAGCTGAGCGGCACCAAGCTGGCGGAGGGCGACAAGGCCGTGCTGTGGTACAACTCGGCCAACCGCGACGAGTCGACGTTCGACAACCCCTGGCTGTTCGACTTGGCGCGTACGCCTAACCCGCACTTCGGTTTTGGCGGCGGCGGCGCGCATTTCTGCCTGGGCGCCAACCTCGCCCGCCGCGAGATCCGGGTGGTGTTCGACGAGCTGCGCCGCGAAATCCCGGACATCGTCGCGGTCGACGAGCCCGCGCGGCTGCTGTCGCAGTTCATCCACGGCATCAAGACCCTGCCGGTCGCCTGGACCCCACCCCGCGGATGACCGTTCCCGCGTTCCCCTCGCCGGAGGTGTTGGCCGCCCGCGAGAAGCTGGTGCTCGACCACTTCCACGACGAGGTGCGTCAGGACTGGGACGACGTGCTGGCGACGTTCCCGCATCCGCGCTACGAGCTGATCCCGCAGATGATCGTGCACGACGGCGACACCGCGGTGCGCGAGTACTACACCTACACGCGGACCGCGTTTCCCGATCAGGACCACGAGATCATCGCGCTGCGGCACAGCGCCGACGCGGTGATCGTCGAGTTCTGGTTGATGGGCACACATTGCGGATATCTGGGCAAGGTCCCGCCCACCGGCAGCCGGTTCCGGGTCCGCATGACGGCATACTTCGTGTTCGACGGCTCCGAAACGCTTGTCTGCGAACGCATTTACTTCGACACGCTGACCATGATCAAGCAGCTCCTCGGCGGGCTGGACTTCAAGAAGCCGGCGAACTGGCTGCTGGCCGCGCGCTGCGCGCGCGGCTTCCTGTCGATGTCGTCGGAAAAGCCCGACCCGGCGCTGACGGGTGCCTAGACTTTCCGCATGCGTGGGCTTTATGCGTTAGGCGGCCTGGCCGTCGCGGCGATGCTGGCTGCCTGCGCCGGCGCCACGGCCGCCCCCACCACCTCGCACACCGTCAAATGGATCGACCTGCAGGTCGGCGACTGCGTGGCCGACCTCCCGCCGATCGACCTGAGCCGGGTGACCGTCACCGCCGTCGACTGCGGCACACCACATTTGGCCGAGGTGTATCTGCGTGGTCCTCTGGCCGTCGACAAAGCCGTCGCCATCGTCGCCAACAAGGACTGCAACGAGGGATTCGCGCCATACACCGGCCGACCCGTCGACGGCAGCCCGTTCTCGATCACCTATCTGATCGACTCGAACCAGGATCGCACCGGCGCCGACCCCACCCCGAGCACGGTCATCTGCCTGCTGCAGTCCGCCAACGGGCAACCCCTGACCGGGTCGGCGCGCCGCTGATCAGCAACCGAGTTGCGCCGCGAGGTCGCCGAAGTCGGACGCGTTGACGTCGAACTCGTCCGAATAGGCCACGTCGGCCTCGCCGTCGATTCCGAACTCCAGCGGACGCGCGACGAAGGCCGTCGCGAAGCCCAGCCGGCCCGCCGCGCGGATGTCGTACTTGTGGCTGGCCACCATCATGATCTCGGCGGGCTCGAGGCCGAGATAGGTCGCGGCCATCCGATAGATGGCCGGGTCGGGCTTGAACACCCCAGCCATCTCGGCGGCGAAGACCGCGTCCCACGGCAGGCCCGCCCGCTTGGAGATCTCGACGACGGCTGAGACGTCGGCGTTGGACAGGGTGGCCAGCGTGTACCCGGCTTTCAGGCGCGTGAGCCCCGCGACCACGTCCGGCCAGGGCTTGAGCCGTCGCCAGGCCCGAGTCAGCTCGTCTCGTTCGGCCTCCGTGAACGCGATGCCGCGCTCGTCCAGCACGGCGTCGAGCGCCCGCCGATACACCGACTGCACCGACACCCACTCGCTTTGGTCGGCCCGCGCCTGCTCCAACGTCGTGAAGTAGCCTGCGCGCCAACGCCTTACCACCTCGGGCCAGTCGGCGTCCGGGTGGCGCCCGGCGCTGATCCGGCGCGCCTCGTCGCAGACGGTCGAATGAAAGTCCGTCGCCGTGCCTTGCACGTCGAACAGCAGAGCTTTGACCACCCGCCAATCATGGCCGCTCGCGCGGTTGACGGGAACCGTCCGCCCGGGCCCGGGCTACGAATACCGGGAGTGGATACATGTCGGGACCTCGGCGCGGCCGGCGGTCGGATCCGGCCCTGCCGATGCCGGGCTGGCGCTAGGCTACCGATCGATGACCGGACCGCCGCCGCCCAGCAAGGACCTGGACGCACTGCTGCGCGAGGTCGCGCGCGGGGACCGCGACGCGTTCGCGGCGGTTTACGACCTCACTAAGAGTCGGGTGTACGGCATGGTGATGCGGGTGCTGCGCGACTCCGGTTACAGCGAGGAGACCACCCAAGAGGTCTACTGCGAGGTGTGGCGAACCGCGCCGGACTACGACTCCGCCAGGGGCTCGGCCCTGTCCTGGTTGCTGACGATCGCGCACCGGCGGGCCGTCGACCGGGTGCGGGCCGAGGAAGCGTCCGGCAAGCGGGATGCCCGCTACGCCGCGGCGAGCGCCGACCCCGCCACCGACGTCGTCGCCGATTCGGCGATCGCCGGCGACGAGCGTCGCCGGGTGGTCGAATGCCTGGGCGCGTTGACCGACACCCAGCGGGAGTGTATCCAGTTGGCGTACTACGACGGACTGACCTACAGCCAGGTCTCGGACCGGCTGGCCGCGAACCTGTCGACGATCAAGTCGCGCATGCGCGACGCGCTGCGCGCCCTGCGTAACTGCCTGGAAGTGCCATGACGGAACCGAACGAATTCGAATTGCTCGAGCTGGCAACGCCATACGCGTTGGATGCGGTCTCGGACGAGGAACGCGCCGACATCGAGCGGCGGCTGGCGGCCGCCCCGCGGTCGGTGGCGTCGGCCTTCGAAAGCGAAGTCCGCGCCGTCCGCGAGACCATGGCAGCCGTCTCGGCGACGACGGCGGTCGAACCACCCGAGCACCTGCGGGCCGCCACGCTGGCGGCGCTGCCCGCCCGCGACGGGCGCAAATTCGGTTGGCGCGCCGCCCTTTCGGCGGCGGCAGCAGCGGCGGTGGTCGGTGCCGTCGCGTTCGGCGTCGGGATAGCGATGCGCCCGCACCCGCCGTCGACCATCGCCGAGCAGGTGTTCGCGGCCCCGGACGTGCGCACCGTTTCCGGCCCGCTCGGCAATGGCACTGCCACCGTGGTCTTTTCCCACGACCGCAACGCCGGTGTGCTGGTGATGAACAACGTCCCGCCGCCGAAACCCGGGACGGTCTACCAGATGTGGTTGCTCGGCGACAAGGGGCCGACGTCGGCCGGCACGATGGGCACCGCTGCGGTGGCGCCGTCGACCACCGCGACGCTCACTAACCTCGGATCGTCGACCACTTTGGCGTTCACCGTCGAACCCGGCACCGGCTCACCGAAGCCCACCGGCACCATACTGGCCGCGCTGCCCCTCAGCTGATCGGAAAATCCGTCCGCGGCCCCCTCGTCTCCGAATCACTCCTGTCCGGTAGGAAAGGCGGCGCTATGGGCCGCCGCAGGAGAAGGGGTGCAAACGCGATGATCAACGTTCGCGGAAGGGCAATCGCGGCGGCGGGGCTCGCGACGATTGCGGTAGTGGGTTTTTCGGCGTGTTCGAACAACAAGCCGGCGGCTGGGCCGACGATGGGCAGCAGCACGGCCGTCAGCGTGGTGACGGCTCCGATGACGACGGTGGCCACCACCGATCCGGCGGCGGATCTGATCGGTGCCGGCTGCGGTGACTACGCCAAGCAGAACCCCAGCGGCCCGGGTTCGGTCGCGGGGATGGCTCAGGACCCCGTCGCCACCGCGGCGTCGAACAACCCGATGCTGACCACGCTGACGTCGGCGCTGTCGGGCAAGCTCAACCCGAACGTCAACCTGGTCGACACGCTGAACAGCGGCCAGTACACGGTCTTTGCGCCCACCAACGCCGCGTTCGAGAAGCTCCCGGCGGGCACCATCGGCAAACTCAAGACGGACTCGCAGTTGCTGAAGAGCATCCTGACCTATCACGTGGTGCAGGGTCAGGCGAGCCCGATGAAGATCGACGGTGACCACACCACCCTGCAGGGCGCCAAGCTGACCGTCTCCGGTCAGGGCAACGACCTCAAAGTCAACAATGCCGGTCTGGTGTGCGGCGGGGTGCACACCGCCAACGCGACGGTGTACATGATCGACACGGTGCTGATGCCGCCGGCCCAGTGAACCACCTGGATGAACAGCCCGGCTTCGGCCGGGCTGTTTTTTTGCGGCGGCACCCATCCACGGCGCGCTCGGCGGCGAATGTCTTTCATGCTGACCATCGCGCTGATCGGCTTCGTCGGGGGTCTCATCACCGGCGTATCGCCGTGCATCCTGCCGGTATTGCCGGTCATCTTCTTCGCCGGCGCGCAAGGCCGCGCCGATGCCCCTGCCCGACAACCGGTTCCGGGTGGGGGCGTGGATGTCGCGACACGTCCGTGGCGCGCGTCGCGCAGCGCCCGCCCCTACCTCGTCATCGGCGGGCTGGTGCTCAGCTTCACCCTGGTCACGTTGACGGGCTCGACGCTGCTGTCGCTGCTGCACCTGCCGCAGGACGCCATCCGTTGGGTCGCCCTGGTCGCCCTGGTCGCCATCGGTTTCGGGTTGATTTTCCCGCGGGTCGAACGGCTGCTGGAGCGCCCGTTCGCGCGTATCCCGCAGAAGCAGTTCGGGTTTGGTGGCGGCGGCTTCGGTCTCGGGCTTGCGCTGGGCGTGTTGTATGTCCCGTGCGCGGGGCCGATTCTGGCCGCGATCGTGGTGGCCGGCGCCACGGCTCCCCTCGGTCCGCGCACGGTGGTGCTCACCGGCGCCTTCGCGCTGGGCGCCGCGCTGCCGCTGTTGTTCTTCGCGTTGGCGGGCCATCGGGTGGCCCAGCGGGTGGTGGCGTTCCGGCGGCGGCAGCGCGATATCCGCGTCACGGCCGGGATCGTGATGATCGCGCTCGCGGTGGGACTGGTGTTCAACATCCCCGCGGTTCTGCAACGCGCCGTTCCCGACTACACCATCGGGCTGCAAGAAAAGTTGGCCGCCGACCCCGGGGTCCAGGAGAAGCTCTACCTCGGCGGCATCGTCAACGAGCAGAACGCGCAGCTGTCGAACTGCAGCGACGGCAACCGGGACCTCGAAAACTGCGGCCCCGCACCCGATCTCACGGGCATCACCGGATGGCTGAACACGCCCGGCAACCAACCGGTCCCACTGGCGTCCCTGCGCGGCAAGGTCGTGCTGATCGATTTCTGGGCGTACTCGTGCATCAACTGCCAGCGTGCCATCCAACACGTCGTCAGCTGGTACAACGCCTACCACGGCGACGGTTTCGAGGTAGTCGGGGTCCATACCCCGGAGTACGCGTTCGAACAGGTGCCCGGCAACGTCGCCAAGGGCGCCGCCGACCTGAGCATCACTTACCCGATCGCCTTGGACAACGGGTACTCCACGTGGACGAACTACCGCAACCGGTACTGGCCCGCGGAGTATCTGATCGACCCCGCCGGCCAGGTGCGCCACATCAAATTCGGCGAGGGCGACTACAACGTCACCGAGGATCTGATCAGGCAGCTGATCGTCGCCGCACACCCCGGCCCCGAGTTGCCACCGCCGGCAGACACCGGCCGCTCGGCCCTGCCGGAGCGGACCACGCCCGAGACCTACCTCAGCGTCGGCAAGGTCGTCAACTATGGCGGCAACGGGGTATACGACGAGGGCACAACCACTTTCGCCTATCCGCCCAACCTGGCCGCCGATCGCTTTGCGCTGAACGGTCCGTGGTCGCTGGACTACCAGGGCGCCACCGCCGCAAGCAACCAGTCCAGCATCAAGCTCAATTACCACGCCAGGAACGTCTACATCGTCGTCGGCGGCACCGGGTCCCTCACCGTCACCCGCGGCGGACGATCCGTCGTGATCCCCATCAGCGGCCCGCCGACGTCGCACCAGATCGTCGCGGCCGATCACTCGCAGTCGGAGACGCTCGAGGTACGTCCCGACCAAGGGCTGCAGGTGTATTCGTTCACCTACGGCTAAAAACTTTTTGCCCGCCACCCATCCGAAGATGTCCGCGCTCCGAATCACTGCGCAAAGGTCGGACCAACCAAAGGAGTCAAACGCGATGAACGCACACAGGACGGCAGCGAAGGGGTTCGCGGTAGCGGCGATGCTGGGTTTGGGTGTGGTGACCGCTCCCACCGCGGCGGCGGCCGATCTGGTGGGGCCGGGCTGCTCCGACTATGCGGCCGCCAACCCCAGCGGCCCGGCGTCGGTGGAAGGAATGTCGCAGGTTCCGGTGGCGGTGGCGGCGTCCAACAACCCGGCGCTGACCACCCTGACGTCGGCGCTGTCGGGCAAGCTGAACCCGAACGTCAACCTGGTCGACACGTTGAACAACGGGCAGTACACCGTGTTCGCGCCGACCGACGCCGCGTTCGGCAAGCTGCCGGCGCAGACCATCGACCAGCTGAAGACGGATTCCAACCTGCTGACCAGCATCCTGACCTATCACGTGGTGCCGGGCCAGCTGAGCCCCGCGAAGGTCGCGGGCGCGCACAAGACCGTTCAGGGCGCGAACGTGAACGTGACCGGGCAGGGCAACGGCCTTCGGGTCAACAACGCGGGTCTGGTCTGCGGTGGGGTGCCCACGGCCAACGCGACCGTGTACATGATCGACACGGTGCTCATGCCGCCGGCATAACCGGTGCTTTAGTTCGGTTGCGCAACGCTGGTCGGCGGCTGGAGCGCGTACGCCTCGGCGACAGAGTGCTGGGGCGCGTCCATGTTCCCCAGCACGAGGGCGAGGGGCGCCGCCAGACAGGCGCACAAACGGCACAGTGTTTCCATTGGGCCCCACCATCTTTCGCATGGCTTGCGGACGTGGTTCCGCTCAGGCTGATTACCCCGCTCGGGCGCGGGCAAACGGTCCGGGGCGATTTCGGGTGATCGCCACGAGTCACACGGGCCTCACCGGTCACGGGAAGAGAGGCAATGGGCGTTGTGCCCGCCTCACAGCGACAACCGGGGGATGCAGCACGTTGTCGCTGTGAGGCGGGCAAACGGTCGACCACCCCGGCCAGGGGCGCAAGTGGCCGGTGTGACTAGGCGATCACGTAGTCGTCGAGCGGGAACGTCCGGCCCTCGTGAACCGCGTTCAGCGTGGACGTCGGTCGCAGCAGCGACGCCTCACCGCTCGGGCTGAAGTAGTACGAGCGCGACGTGGCGCAGTCGCCGGCGTAGAACACCGAATTGTCGAGGCGCTTGGTCATCCGCTCGAGGAACCGTTCGTTGGCCTCCTCGGTCACCTCGAAGGTCGTCGCGCCGCGGCGCTTGACCTCACCGAGCAGCCGCTCCATGTGCCGCATCTGGTACTCGATGGTGTGAAAGAAGGACAGGCCGGAGAAGGCGAACGGGCTGGCCAGGCTCAGGTAGTTGGGGAAGTACGGCATGGACACGCCCTGGTAGGCCTGGAACCGGGTGTCGCGCCACCACTTGCCCAGGTTGCGGCCCTTGCGCCCGACCACCTCGATGGCCGGGAAGTTCGCCTCCCACAGGTCGAAGCCGGTCGCCAGCACCAGGGTGTCGATGACCCTCTTGCGCCCGTCGGCGGTGACGATGCCGTCCGCCTCGATCCGCTCGATCGAGGTGGTCTCCAGGTGCACGTTCGGCTTGTTGAAGGCGGGATAGAACACGTTGGAGAAGGTCGGCCGCTTGCAACCCATGTCGTAGTCGGGGGTCAGCTTGGCCCGCAGTTCCTTGTCCCGGATCCACCGGAACCGGTTGATCTTGGCCAGGTCGGAGGCGGAAATGTTGCCCCGGCCCCGGGTCTCCCGGAAGTGCAGCGCCCCGATGACCATGATGATCTCGAGGATGATGTCGGTCACCCACCGCAGCGCGCGCTGCGCCGCCGGCACCCGCCCGAACAGGCGCCGCACGCCGGGCGAGAACCCGAAGTCGACCTTGGGCAGCACGTGGGTGGCGGTGCGTTGGTAGACGGTCAGCTCGCCGGCCTCCTTGGCCAGCTCCGGGATCACCTGCACGGCCGACGCCCCGGTCCCGATGACGGCGATCCGGCGGCCCCGGTAGCTGTAGTCGTGGTCCCACGCGGTGGTGTGCACCACCTTGCCAGCGAAGCTCGCGACACCGGGAATGTCGGGCATGCGCGGCTGCGACAGGAAGCCCGTCGCGGTGATCAGGATGCGGGTCGTCAGCGTTTGGCCGTCGGCCGGCGCCACCCGCCATACCGAAGCGTCCTCGTCCCACTGGGCGCCCTCGACGGTCGTGTTGAACCGCATGTGCCGGCGCACGTCGTACTTGTCGGCGACGTCGGCGGCGTACTGCTTGACCTCGCCGCCCGGGGCGAACAGCCGTGACCAGCCCGGATTGGGCTCGAACCAGTACGAGTAGGTGGTCGACGGGATGTCGACGGCGATGCCCGGGTAGTGGTTGACGTGCCAGGTGCCGCCCAGGTCATCCTCGCGTTCGAGGATGACGAAGTTGTCATACCCGAGGCGCTTGAGCTGGATCGCGGCGCCGATGCCGCCGAAGCCCGCCCCCACGATGACGGCGTCGTATCGGTCCGTGTTCACAAACATGCTCCGTGTTATTGCCCCGTGCTTACTTACCAAATGCTTCGACTTACCTTACGTAACTCTAATAAAGAGCCGGGTATGACGCACACACGTTTGTCAGCATGTGACCTCGCCGACACCATCACGCGAACTCGGCAATGGGCACAAGTGACAGCCGCCTGACGCTTGACGACGCGCGATTTACGCCGCCCGCGCCAAAGCGCCTGTCCAACAGTCGGATCCGGAGGCTAGCCGCCGGTGGACGCTCCCTGCAGCCGGCCCAGGAATTCGTGGCAGCGCCGCGCGCGCTCGGAGTCCTGTTCCATGACCTCGCTGAAGAAGGACGCGATGTCGTCCATGCCCGCGTTTTTGGCGTCGCGCACGTACTGGCCGTAATCATGCCCGGCCTTCAGCGAGTGGTATTGCACCGAGACCAAGTCGAAGGCCACATCGTCGAAACCCGTTTCCCCGGTAGCCATGTCGTCACCTTTCCCTAGCTGGATCGTGTGTCTCGCGGTTCGGCTACCCGTGGGGTACGGGGCCAAACGACGGCCCGAAAGCTTTTTCGTAAGATGCCGATCCGGCCCGAACGCATCAGAATGGATTCATTTGTTGCGTCGACACGCGGACCTCATCCGACGCTTGTCGTCGCGGCTCGGTATACAGGAAAGACGGATATTGCACTCGTGACAGTTTTGGAGGCGTTCGTATGGGCATCAGTCGCGGCATGATCGCACGTCACTTCATCCGTTCCCTCACTCCCGCGCTGGTCGCGGCCTCGGGCCTCGGCGCGTCGGCCCTCGCCGGTTCGGTCCTCCCGACGGCGTCGGCCCAATGTCCCGACGTTCAGGTGGTGTTCGCCCGCGGCACGGGTGAAGCCCCCGGCGTCGGCCCCACCGGGCAGGCCTTCGTCGACGCCCTGCACTCGCGCATGGGGTCCCGGTCGTTCGACGTCTACCCCGTCAACTACCCCGCCAGCGACCAGTGGGACACCGGCCTCGACGGCATCCGTGACGCGGGTGCGCACGTCAACTCGATGGCGCATGACTGCCCCAACACCAAGATGGTGCTCGGCGGCTACTCGCAGGGCGCCGCGGTCATGGGCTTCGTCACCTCGGCCGCCGTGCCCGATGGTGTCGACCCCAACACCGTGCCCAAGCCCCTGGACCCGTCGGTCGCCCAGCACGTGTCCTCGGTCGTGCTGTTCGGCATGCCCAACGTGCGCGCGATGAACTTCCTCGGCGAACCCCCGGTGGTCATCGGCCCGGCCTACCAGGACAAGACCATCAAGGTCTGCGCCACTGAGGACCCGGTCTGCTCCGACGGGATGAATTTCTCCGCACACAACACCTACGCCGACGACAACGCCGTGATCGACAAGGGCGTCGCCTTCGCCTCCAGCCACCTCGACTTGAGCGGGCCGCCGGCCGCGCCGACGTCGAGGGGCAGCTTCGGCGGCTGAGCCGCTACCTGCTATTGAGGTAGGCGACGATCCCCTGGGTGACGGCCGCGGCGTAGCGCGCCCGGCCGTCGGGGCTTTCCACCCGCGCGGCGTCGTCGGCGTTTTTCATGTTGCCGAGTTCGACGAGGATCGCCGGGTATTGGGCGAGGTTCAGCCCCGCCAGGTCGGCGCGCCCGTACAGCCCGCCCGACCCGACGTAGTTGGACGGCTGAAAACCCGCCTGCACCAACGCATCCCGCATCGCGGTGGCGAGCTGGACGGCGGGGCCGGCCTGCACGTCGTTCAGGGGCGGGCTCGAATAGTTCACGTGGAATCCGTGGCCGGAGGCGGGGCCGCCGTCGGCGTGGACGCTGACGATCGCGTCGGGGCGCATCGCGTTGGCCGCCGCGGCGCGCTGATCGACGCAGGGGCCGACCGAGCTGTCGTTGCCGCGCGACAGCTGGGTGCGCACGCCCATCTGGTTCAGCGAGTCGTTGATCAGCCCGACCACGGCCCAGGTGAACGCGTGCTCGGGGTAGCCGTCGTCGGCGGCGGCACCCGACGTCTGGCACTCCTTGGTGCCGCCGCGCCCGTTCGGCACCTGCTGGCCGATCGACGCGTCGTTGACCGCGTTGTGGCCGGGGTCGAGGAAGACCGACGACCCGGAGACACCGGCTGACGCGCGGGGGGCCGTTATCAGCGTTGCGGCGCCGAGCAGCGCCGGCGCGGATCTCAGCAGGTCTCGCCGCGAAACGAATCCCCGGCGGCGGTCATCCACCGCGCGATGGTAACAATCGCGGCTGCTCAGACCTCGGTCAGCGCCCGCGCCGCGGCGCGGAACATGGTCTGCTTGATCGCGCCGAGCGTGCCGGGGTCCTTGCCTGCCAGCGGGCGCAGCAGGTCGGTCGCGGCCGCGGTCACCTTGCCCTCGGCCGCGGTCGCATCGACGATGCCGAATTCGGCGGCCTCCTGCCCGCCGAAGCGCCGGCCAGTCGTCATCGAGGCCACCGCCGCGCGGGGCGTGAGCTTGGCCTGGATCAGGGCGGCCATCCCGTCGGTGAACGGGATCCGGATGTCGACCTCGGGGAAGCAGAAGAACCCGCGGTCGGCGCGCATCACCCGGACGTCGTGGGCCATGGCGAGCATGGCGCCGGCGCCGAACGCGTGCCCGGTCACCGCGGCCGCGGTCGGCAGGGGGAAGGTCAGGACGCGGGCCAGCAGGGCCTGCACCCGCCCGACGTAGGCCTGGGTCTGGTCGCCGTGCGCGCCCAGCCAGTCCAGGTCCAGCCCGTTGGTGTAGAACTTGTCGCCACCCGTCGTGACCAGACCCTGGGCGGCGCTTTGGATTTCGTCGAGCTGCTCGTTGCAGGTGTCGAGAAACTCCGGGGAGAACCGGTTTTCGTCGTCGCCGAGGTGCAGAATGGCGATCTTGTCGTCCCAGCCGAGTGTCGGTGTCATGCCTGGTCCCTTTCTATGGTCCCGCGCCGGGGCTCCCCGACGTCGAGAACGGCCTTGACCGCGGCGCGCAGCCGTTCCCGCGCGCCCTGGTCATCGATCCTGTTGCGGCGCAACAGGATCGCGGTCGGTAGGTCGACGATGCAGGTCGTGATGACGTCGACGGCCGCGGCGTCCTTGCGGTCCCACAACAGGCGGGCCAGCCGAATCATGGTCTGCACCAGCAGCCGGTCGAGGTCGCGCAGCTGCGCCGCGATGTCGGGCGGCGTCTGAAGGCCCAGTAGCTCGTCGCGGCACACCGTGAGCAGCAGTTGCGACGACTCGGGATGTTGGTGGGCGAACACCGCCGGCGCCTCGGCCGCCGCCACCACGGCGTCGACGCCGTCCCCGGCCGGCGTGGCGTCGATCAAATCGGTTTGCGCGCTGAGGAATCGGTGCCCGGCTCGCAGCCAGGCGCGGCCGACGAGCCCCGCCCGCGAGCCGAACGAGTGGTACAGCGCGCCGTTGGACACGCCGGTCGCGTCGCTGACGGCTCTGATCGTGACCGACGCCGGCCCGGACCGCACCGCCA
>NZ_LZIZ01000182.1:0-12872 GCF_001666915.1 Mycobacterium sp. E3339
TCGACGTCAGGAAGGTCGGGTAGACGTCCTGGGTGCCGTGGCTCATCCAGTTAAAGGCCGTCATCAGCAGCACCAGGTAGAAGAACCGGCGGATGATCGCCCCGTCGCGCAGCACGTCCCGAATCCTGGTGCTGGTCAACTTCATTTGATCCTGGGCGGCCTCCCACACCTCGGACTCCTCGACCCGGTACCGGATGATCAGGCTGACCAGCGCGGGGATGATGCTCAGCGCGAAGAGCCACCGCCACGACAACCCGAGCCAGTTCATCACCACCAGCGAGGCGACGCTGGCCAACAGGTAGCCGAATGCGTAGCCCTCCTGCAGCAGCCCGGAGAAGAACCCGCGCCGCTCGACCGGAACCTTCTCCATGGCCAGCGCGGCCCCCAACCCCCATTCACCGCCCATGCCGATCCCGTACAGCAGCCGCAGGATCACCAATACCGTGAAGTTGGGCGCGAACGCGCACAGGAAGCCGACGACGGAGTAGAACATCACGTCGACCATCAGCGGCAGCCGCCGTCCGACGCGGTCGGCCCACAGCCCGAACAGCAGGGCGCCCACCGGACGCATGATCAGGGTGGCCGTGGTGACGAACGCGACCTCGGCCTTGCTGTGGTGGAAAGTCTTGGCGATGTCGGCGTAGACGAGCACGACGATGAAGTAATCGAACGCGTCCATCGTCCAGCCCAACAACGCGGCGACGAAAGAGTTTCGCTGGTCGGCGGTCAACCGTTGTGTGCTCACGTCAGCATCGTTGCCTACGCGGCGCGGGATGGCGAGCCTTTCTGTCCGCGCGGCGTTGCGGCACTCACCCCACCAGCCTTTGCAGGCCGCGCTGATAGGCCTTGAGGCTGTGCCGCCACCCGGGTCCGATCCCGCCGCTGTCGACGTAGATCGCGCTGCCGGCGTGTTCGTAGGGGCACGGCGGTAGCGGCGGGATGATGTCGCAATAGTTCACCACTCGTGAGCAGGAGGCGATGATCTCGTTGAACGCCGTGACGAAATCGCCGAACCCGGCCTTCGGACCGGCGAAGGTGATGAGGCGAGGCGCGAAATTCGGCGGGATGTTGACGAAGATGTCGGGCGCCCCGATGACGGCGAGCGCCCCACCCAGGCTGTGCCCGATTATCAGGAGGTTGTTGCACCCCACGCAGGCGGCGGCGAGGTTGGCCACGATGCTGGCGCGGACCATGCGGTAGACGGCGTGAAAGCCACTGTGCACGTATCCGAATTTGGGAACGAATCCATACGGCGTGGGAATGATGTCCAGGTCCGTGAGGACGTCGTCGAGGTCGGCGGTGCCGCGAAACGCCAGGAACGCCGTCTGGGTGGACGGGCTATTGCCGATAATGCCGAAGATGTTGTCGCGCAGCACCATTTTCGCCGCCACGGGATGTTGATTGGCCAGTGCGGCCGCGAGCACACGGTCGCCCTGGATCAGCGCGGTCGCTTGATATCCCGGCGGGAGATTCAACGGGAGGCCCGACATCGCGTTATATGCGGAAAAAGCCAACGGAATGCCCACATTGAGCGCGAAAGCGGGATCGAATCCCGGCGGCGAAGGCTGGGTAACCACGCCCACCGGGGCCGCGTTCGCTTCCACCGGGAAGAGCCATGGCGCGAGAATTACGGATCCACCCAGTAAAGCCGTCTTGGTCACGAAGTCTCGCCGCGCCATTTCCCGCGAAGGAGAATCGCTCATCGATTTCCTTTCTAGGTATGACATGAATACGGTAAGGGGACAAACCGTCGTCGACCTGAACCGTTGTACTTCTGTCACTCTTTTGAAATCGGCGCGAGCGCGAGCGAGCCGAAAGCAGATCGCCGATAAGCATTTCGGGTCACGGGTTCATCACGGACGGGCGAAGGAGCGCGGGCCCGACGCGTCCGCCCAAGCCATTTCAACTTCCAATCCGCGAGAGTAAGTTGCGGATACATGCGCATCATCGACGCCGACGGACACGTCGCCGAGAACTCCTCGCTGGCAATCGAAGCCATCAAGCGGTGGCCGGAGCACGTCAAGCCCAGCACCGACGGGCGAATGCGGTTGACGTTCGAAGGCCGCAACTATCCGGAGGATCAGGGCCCGGGTGCCGGGTGTCCGCCCGAGCATGGCATCAGCAAGGCGCCCGACATCAATTGCCGGTCGACCGAAGGCGTGCTCGGCGACGCCGACCGCGACCACATCGACACGATGGTGCTGTACCCCAGCCTGGGCCTGTGCGCCCCCAGCCTCGAGGATCCCGAGTTCGCGGCGGGATTCGCCCGGCTCTACAACCAGTGGATCGCGGATTACTGCGCCCCGTCGGGCGGCCGACTGAAGGGCGTCGCCGTGACTCCGATCGAGCACGGCCAGGCGGCGATCGACGTCATGACCGAGGCGAAAGACCTTGGGCTGGTGGCAACCCTGGTCCCGCCGGCGCTCAAGACCCGCAACCTCGACCACCCCGACCTCGACCCCTTTTATGCCGCCGCGGTCGACCTGGAGATGCCCCTGGGCATTCACGGCGCCCCGGGCATTCACCTGCCGAAGATCGGCGTCGACCGCTTCACCAACTACATTCAGGTGCACTGCATCAGCTTCCCGTTCGACCAGATGACCGCCATGACGGCGCTGGTGTCCGGCGGCGTCTTCGAACGGCACCCGCGGTTGCGGGTCGCGTTCCTCGAGGCGGGCGCCGGTTGGGTCCCGTTCTTCATGGATCGCCTGCACGAGCATTACGAGAAGCGGGGCGACTGGGTCGAGCGCGGCTGGCGGCGCGATCCGCACGAGTACTTGGCGGCGGGCAACATCTGGGTCACGTGCGAGCCCGAGGAGCCGATCCTGCCCGGAGTCATCGATGTGCTCGGCGCCGACTTCATCATGTTCGCCAGCGACTACCCGCATTGGGACGGCGAATGGCCGGAAAGCACCAAGCACCTGCGGACCCGCGCGGATATCAGCGAAGAGGCCCGCGAAAAGATCGGCGGGTTGAACGCGCAGCGCTTCTACAACCTCAACTGATCAGTCCGGATCGGCTTAAGCCGTTGGGTTGCATTCGATTCAGCGGATTCTCAGGCCACCGAAGCTGCGGTAATGTGCAGTGCGCAGCTGGTTTGCCAGGGTCGCAATTTGACACTCGGCATCGAGCGGCGGGCGCTGTCGGAGGCCCGTCGCGAGAGGGAACCCGGTGGGAATCCGGGACTGTCCCGCAGCGGTATGCAGGAACGACCGCCGTCAATGGCACTGGTCCTTTCGGGGACCGGGAAGCGACGGCTACTAGGAGCACCGTTCTCGGTGCGTGCCTGCGAGTCCGAAGACCTGCCAGCCGTGCCGGGCGCGCCGCGTCCGGCGTGCGCGTCGCCTCGTGGATTGGGCCGATGGCCGCAGCAGGAACTGGCGTGCCGATTCGTCGGTGCGCCGGTCGGCTCTGCGGCTGAACGCCCGGTGGGCGACGAGCATCCCGTCGCACAAAGGACGTTCGATGACACTACCTCTGTTCAACACGAATCACGTTGCCGTATTTGGCTTTAGCCGCACCGTGCTCGCCGGGGCCGAGCGGATGGGCCGGTGGTCATGAGCGCATCGCTGGATTTCGGCTTGTTACCGCCCGAGATCAACTCCGGGCGCATGTATTCCGGAGCGGGCTGCGCCCCGATGCTGGCCGCCGCGGCGGCCTGGTCGGGGCTGGCAACCGAGCTGCGGTTGACGGCGCTGGCCCACAGCTCGGTGATCGCGGCGCTCGGTGATCAATGGCACGGCCCGGCAGCGATCTCGATGGCCGCCGCAGCCGCACCATATGCGGCGTGGTTAACCGCGACCGCCGCGCAGGCTGAGCAGGCCGCCGCGCAGGCCGTGGCCGCGGCGACGGCGTATGAGACCGCCTTCGCCGCGACCGTGCCGCCGCCGGTGGTCGCGGCCAATCGGGTCCTGCTGACGAAACTGATCGCCACCAACTTTCTGGGACTGAACGCCGGCGCCATCGCGGCCACGGAAGCTCACTACGGCGAGATGTGGGCGCAGGACGCCGCCGCCATGTATTACTACGCTGCCGATTCGGCGGCCGCGTCGGCGGTGACCCCGTTCGACCCGCCGCCGCGGACTGCCGATCCGGCGGGGCCCGCCGCGCAGGCCGACGCGGTCACCCGGGCCGCCGACACGTCGGCCGCGGCGAACGCGCAGACGGCGCTGTCGCAACTGCAGTCCGCGGTGCCGGCCGCGCTGCAGAGCCTCGCCGCGCCATCCGTCCCGGAGTCGTCGGGGCTGATGGATTGGCTGGGAATGGGCGGTGCGGACTTCTTCAGCCCGAAGGGAATTCTCGGTTTCCTGGCCGGCACGGACGGCTCCCCGCTGGGGGCCCTCCTCAACAGCAACTTGTTGAACACCCTGTCGTCCGGGTTCTACATGCCGGGCAACTACCTGGGCACGATGACGGATTTCGCCGGCATGGCGAGCGCCGGGGGAGCCGCGGACGCGGGTGAGGCCGCGGCGGCCGGATCGCTCGAAGCCGGGCCCGCGTCCACGGTCGCCCCGCTGGGGTCAACGGGTCTGGGCGGCGCGGTGACGGCAAGTCTGAACCAGGCGTCCTCGGTGGGCGCCCTGTCGGTGCCGTACGGATGGACCGCCGCCGCGCCGGAGATCACGCTTGCCGCCCAGGCGCTGCCCGGCCTTGGCGCCGTCCCCACCGTCGCGGCAAGCGCCGAGGGAAGCCTGCTCGGCGAGACGGCCCTCGCGTGCATGGCGGGCCGCGCGATGAGTGGCGCGAGCGTCGGGGGACGCCCGGCGGGCGGCGCGGCCGCCCAGCACCGCCCCCTGCCCGTCGTGATCGTGAAACCACCCCCGACGTCGACCGGGTGAACCGACTCCTGGGCGGCTGGGTCGCCGAGCACGGCGCCTACCCGCGAGGGCGGCGGGGTGGCAGGATCTCCCGCATGGGCCCCTTTCTGATTCGCGCCGCACTGACCGGGTTTGCGCTTTGGCTGGTCACGAAGTTCGTCCACGGGATCACGTTCGTCGGCGGGGACACGAGGCTGCAGCGGGTCGGCATCATCTTCGTCGTCGCCGTCATCTTCGGTCTGGTCAATGCGTTCATCAAGCCGATCGTCCAGTTCCTGTCGATCCCGCTGTACATCCTGACCCTCGGCCTGTTCCATGTCGTCGTCAACGCGCTGATGCTGTGGATCACCGCGCGGATCACCGAGCACACCACGCACTGGGGCCTGCAGATCGACCATTTCTGGTGGACGGCGATCTGGGCCGCGATCGTGTTGTCGATCGTGAGCTGGCTGCTGTCGCTGGTGCTTCGCGACGTCGGCCGCCGCACGCGCGCTTGACGTTCAGCGGCCCCGCCATCGCGGCGGTCGCTTCTCGGCGAAGGCCCGCGGCCCCTCCTTGGCGTCCTCGGTCTCGAAAATGCGGTCGCTGTGCCGGGTTTCGTTGTCGTAGGCCGACGCCAGGTCGAGCGCCAGGCCCTCGACGGCGGATTGTTTCGTCGCGGAGACCGCGAGCGGCGCGTTCGCCGTGATGCGCTCGGCGTACTCGTACGCCGTCTCCATCAGCCGCTCCGGCGGGACCACGCGATTGATCAGCCCCATCGCGAGGGCCCGGTCCGCGTCCACCATGTCGGCGGTCAGCAGCAACTCCATCGCCAGGGGGTAGGGCATCTGCCGTGGCAGCCGAACGGTGCTACCGCCGCCCGCGAACAGGCCCCGCTTGGGCTCCATCACGGCGAATCGTGCGGCGGGCACCGCCACCCGAATGTCGGTGGAGCTCAACATCTCGAAGCCCCCCGCGACGCAGGTGCCGTTGATCGCGGCGATGATCGGCTTGTAGACCGGGAAGCGGTGCAGGACGGCGTGAATGGCGTCGTCCTTGTTCCACCCCTCGGGCTGCGGCAGGTCGCCGGTGAGTTCGGGGATGAACTTCTTCAGGTCGGCGCCGGTGCAAAAGTCCTGTCCCACACCGGTGATCACCGCGACCCAGGCGCTGGTGTCGTCGCGGAAGGCCGCCCACGCGTGGGCCAGGTCGCGGAAATGCTCCATGTCCAGCGAGTTGCGCGTCTCCGGCCGGTTGATCGTGATGGTGGCGACGTGCGCGTCGAGCGTGTAGTCGATGCTCACGGCGTCCCCCGCGCACCGGCCAGGCGGACCACGTCCCGCGCGCAGCCCCAGGACAACGTCACACCGTTGCCGCCGTGCCCGTAGTTGTGGATGCAGCGGGCCCGGCCCAGCGGCTCGGCCTCGACCCGCACCGAGGGGCGGCCGGGACGCAGCGCGGTGATGACCTCTATCACCTCGGCTTCGGCGAGTCGCGGCTCAATCTTGCGGCAGCGGTGCAGGATTCGCTCCGTCACGTCGGGATCCGCGGCGGTGTCCCAGCGGTCGGCAACGCTCACGCCGCCGCACACCACGCGCCGCGGGTGGGGGAAATAACAGGTCCACTCCGGGCCGCCGTCGATCTCGACAAACAGTTGCCGCAGACCGGGATTGGTGAGCACGACGTGCTGGCCGAACAACGGCCGCACGGTGTCGTCGCCGGTCAAGGATCCCGCGGCCAGACCGGTGCAGTTGACCACGATCGGCGCGGCGTCGGCCGCCTCGGCCAGCGACCGCACCGGGCGCTCCTCGATTTCGCAGCCGGCCGCGGCCAGCCGCCGGGTGAGGTAGTCGAGGTAGGACGGCATGTCGATCATCGGCAGGGTGGCGCGAAAGCCGTTGCCGAAACCGTCCGGGAGGTCGGCGGGGTCGGCCGGGTGCAGGTCGGGAATCAACGCCGCGGCCGCCGACATCGACTCGGTGGCAGTCAATTCGCCGACGGCCAGCGCCGGCGCCAGCTGGACGCCGGAGCCGGGATCGTTGGCGAGTTCGCGGAACACCCCCAGCGAGTGTCGGGTCCAATCCAGCGTGTCGCCGGCACGTTCCGCGGGCCGCGGCGGCAGCCATACCGCGCCGGCCACCTTCGACGTCGTGCGCTGGGGTGTGGCGGCCGTCCAGACCCGCACCGGCCAGCCGGCCTCGGCCAGGCACACGGCCGACGTCAGGCCGCTGACCCCGGCACCGACGACGACGATCTGTTGCGCACTGGCCACGGCGCCACCGTAGCGAATATGGACCGGCCGCGGAGCCGGTCAGGACCCGTCAGGAATGCGGAGGGGGCTGCTGTCCGCCCTGGCCACCGAGCAGCCCGTTGAGGATGCCGAGCGTGCCCTGCACGCCGGCGGGCGGCGTCGTGGGCGGGAGCGCGGCGTCCGGGGTCAGCTGCCAGGGCTGGCAGCCCGACGTCTTGAACGCCTTGTCGGTCGGGTCGATCTGCACGACCTGAGGCTTCTTGCTCATCGCGTTGTCGATGATGTTGCCGTCGGGATTGCCGGTCCGCTTCCAGTAGCAGGTCCCGTTGTCCAGGGGTCCGCCCGAGCTGTAGATGCCCGGCGCGATGTCGGTACCGACGTTGTAGATGCCGTCTTTGTCCATGGTCGTCTTCGGCGCCGGTGCGGCGGCCGGAGTGGCTCCCGGCGACGGCGCCGGTGAGGCCGACGACGGCGGCGGCCCGGGCGGGGGCCCCTGCGACGCGGCCGGCGAAGGCGACGGTGCCGGCGTCTGGTCCGGATCGGCCCAGGCGACGCCCGCCGACGCGGTCCAGCCCGCGATCATCAGCCCTGCGACGGCCAACCGGACCGCGGTAGGTGCACCAGCCTCAATCCCCATAGCACGCAAGCGTACCGGGGTGAGCAGCTTAAATCACATAATGCGTCGTACGCGGGTGGGCTCGGGGGCCGCTAATCGAGCCGCCGCACGCGGCCGGCATAGCCCAGCGCGTGCTCGTAAACCTTGAGGTTGTCGCGGGAAATCCGCGCGTGCACCGGCCGTTCGAGCAGGAAGCGCAGGACCGGGTTATAGGCGTGGTAGGTCTCGTGGAACGTCAGCACGGTGGTCCCGTCCGGCTGCTCCTCGAGGCGGTGATATCCCTCGGCGCGCGACCACAGCGGCGCGCCGACGGCCACGTAGCGCGAGAGCCGGTTGGTTTCGGCCTCCGTGACCGTTTCCCAGGACCGCGCCCTGCCCCCGGAAAGCAGGTACTTGGGCACCTCGAAGACGCAGGTGCGAACCAGCCCCTCGCCGGCTTCGTTGCCCTCGTTGAGGATCTCCATGCTGCCGTTCGGCCAGGTGAGCACCCGCGGTCGCGGCGCGTCGGGCGGCGGGGGCGGATGCAGCACCCGCCACACCTTCGCCGGGGGCGCGTCGACGTGGAATCGCACGGTGTAGGACTGCATCAGCCGTCTCCCCAGCTGTCCCAGAACGTGACCGTCTCCGCGGGCGGCCGCGCGGCCGGCCGGAAGTCGGTGCCGACGGTGTAGGCGACCGGGAACAGCGCGGCCTGCGTGACCGTGTCCGGAATGCCAAGCAGCTCGGCCACTTCCCGCTCCTTGGCCAGGTGCATCGTCGTCCACACCGATCCCAGGCCACGGGACCGCAGGGCCAGCAAGAAGCTCCAGCCGGCCGGGATGATCGACGCCCAGGCCGACGCGGCGATCAACAGGTTGGAGTTGTCGATGCGGTTCGCCAGGCACGGGATGACGTGGACGGGAACCTTGCCCAGCGTGTCGGTGAGGCTCAGGGCACTGGCGTACACCCGCTGCGTTTGCGGGTCGGACGCCTCCTTGGCGGCGTAGGCCAGGTACTCGGCGCCGACGCTGCGGTAGATCTCGGCGATGGCGGCGCGCTTGTCGGCGTCGGTGATCACCAACCAGCGCCAGTCCTGGGTGTTGCTGGCGGTGGGCGCCTGCATCGCGAGCCGGATGCATTCGAGGATCACGTCGCGGCCGACCGGCCGGTCCAAGTCGAGGCGCTTGCGCACCGAGCGGGTGGTGCTCAGCAGTTCGTCGACCGCGGCTAGGTCCATCCGGCGTTCCTCACTAGAGATCGATTGCGCACGACTGATCGACACCCAGGACGCTCAACGAGCGCCCCAGGCCCAAAAACACCGCCACGCACAGCGTGAGGTCGAGGATCTCGGGGTCGGAGAACGACTCGCGGAGCCGCCCGAAGAAGGCGTCGTCCAGCGACGCATGGTCGGTCGCGAACCGCTCGGCGAATTCGATCGCGAGCCGCTGACGCGGCGTGTAGCCGGGGTAGGTGGCGTACGCGGCGACGTTGTCGTACAGCTCCGGCGCGACGCCGGCGTCCAGCACGGACTGGGCCCGGAACCCGGAGCACGCCGCGCAGTCGTTGATCTGCGCGATGCGCATCCTGGCGAGCTCGCGCTCGTCGGCCGGCAGAACGCTCTGCTGGTATGCGCCGCGGATCATCCGCTCCACCATGTCGCCGAGTTGCGGCCGCAGCGTCCAGATCATGGCGGCTTCGCCGCCCGGGCCATCCGGCACGTTCAGACGGGCCATCGGCGACTCCTGCCCGGTGAGGTAATTACTGAGTCGAGCAAACCAGTTCGCCACCCGGCTGTCCAGGGCGCAGTGGCGCCGCCGTAGACCCGGCCACGCGTTCGGAGTTACCGTCTCGACGTGCTGTTCATGCACGAGGTGCACAAGGTGCGCGGCCGCTGCGAAGACGACTTCGAGTCCGCGTTCCGGCGGGGCTGGCTGCCCATGCTCGCCGCCGGTGACGACGCGCGGCTGCTCTGGTACGCCGACCATGCCCCGGGCAGCGGTCCGTCCTACACGGTCGTGACCGTCACCGCCGTCCGGGACGGAACGGCGTGGGAACGCCTGGCGCTCCGGGTGCAACGCGGCGACCTGCAGTCGTGGATGCGTGAGCTGGACGAGCTGCGCTACGACGTCGAGGCGAAGCTGCTCGCACCGCTGCCGTGGTCGCCGCTGCAGGACATGCCGTGGGCGGACGTGCCGGTCGACGGGCGGGAGCACGAACTCAGCCTGTACATGGAAGACACCATGTGGCCGTACCCGGACAAGTTCGAGGAGTACATCGAACGCAGCGGCGACGTGTACGCCCAAAGCCTGCAGCGGCCGTCGTCAATGCTGTTGATCCAGGCGGCTTTTCAGCCCGCGCTCGGCAGCCACCTGCACCGCGAGGTCGTCCTGATGCAGCGCATTCGGCGGCCCGAGCAATTGCTCGAACTGCTGAAGACCCCGATTCCGCCCGAATACCGCGCCCCGGGCACCTGGATACACGACGCGCTGGACCTGCGGGACCAGTGGACCAGCCGGCTGCTGCGCACCTCCGCGTGGTCACCCCTGTACTGAGCCGGCGATGAATATTTCAACGATGCTCGAGGCGGCCGCGACGGGCGATCCCGCCCGCGTCGCGCTCATCGTCGACGGGCGGTCGATCGGTTACGGCGAGCTGGCGGCGACCGTGCGCCGGTGCGCCGCCGGCCTGGCCGACCGCGGCGTGACGCCCGGCCAGCGCGTCGCGGTGGTCGACGGCGGGAGCGTGCTCTCGATCGCGACGGTGCTGGGGGCGGCCCGCATCGGCGCGGCGGCCGCGCTGATGAACCCGGCGCTGACACCGATTGAGTTGCACGGGCTTTTGACGGGTGCGGGGTGTGGCGAGGTGGCCGTCGCGGGGGAGCCGTACGCCGACCGGGTCCGCGACGCCGGTGCGCCGACGGTGGTGACGGGCGCCGAGCTGCTGGGCGGCGTCGGCCCCTCGGCGCCGCCCGCTGACAACGTCGAGGGCGATGCCCTGGTCCTGTTCACCAGCGGCACAACGGGATTGCCGAAGGCCGTCGCGATCAGCGACCGGCAGCTGGCCAGGCGGATCGAGGGGATGGCGGCGCCGTTCCGGGCCGACGCCAAACCCTCGGTGGGCATGATGTGCGTTCCGTTCTTCCATGTCGGCGGCTCGCTGGGAATATTGGGCAGCCTCTACTCGGGCAACACGTCGGTGATACAGCAGCGATTTGACGCCGGCGACTGGTTGCGCCTGGTGTCGGAACATCGGGTGACCACCACGTTCCTGGTCCCCACGATGTTGCAGCGCATCCTCGACCATCCCGGCTTCGCCGACGCCGATTTGTCCTCACTGATCGCCGTCGCGTACGGGGCGGCGGCCGCGCCGGTCGAGCTGGTGCGCCGGGCGATGGCCGCCCTCCCGCACGTGGCTTTCGCGAACGTGTTCGGCCAGACCGAGACCCTCGGCGCGTACACGACGCTGCTACCGGCCGATCACCGCGATCCCGCCCGGGCCGGATCCGTGGGCCGGCCGCTGCCCGGGGTCGACGTGCGCGTCGTGGACCCTGAGACCGGGCAAGACGTCGAGACCGGAGCGGTCGGCGAGTTGTGGGTGAATACCACCCAGAACGTCACCGAGGGCTGGCTGCGCACCGGTGACCTCGCCCGCCGGGATTCCGAGGGGTACATCTTCCCCAGCGGGCGGCTCAGCGACACCATCAACCGTGGGGGCGAGAAGTTCGGGCCGATCGAAGTCGAGGAAGCGCTTCGTTCACAC
Organism: Mycobacterium sp. E3339; assembly: GCF_001666915.1. NCBI lineage: Bacteria > Bacillati > Actinomycetota > Actinomycetes > Mycobacteriales > Mycobacteriaceae > Mycobacterium > Mycobacterium sp. E3339. The sequence continues at coordinate 11,402 of NZ_LZIZ01000182.1, forward strand.
CCGTCGGTGCGTGACGCCGCGGTCGCCGGAATCGCCGACGACGAACTCGGGCAGCGGGTGGGGGCGGCGGTGGTCACTCGCGGCCCGGTGACCCTCGAACAGCTGCGAACGCACTGTCGTGAGTCGATCGCCTACTTCAAGCTGCCCGAGCGGCTGGCGATCGTCGACGACATCCCCTACAGCTCGACCGGCAAGGTCAACCGTCGCCGGCTGGCCGCGCTGATCGCCGAACAGGCTTGACCGCAGAGAGTTTCGATGCTTTTCCTTCACGAGACGCACAAGGTGGTCGGCGCCCGGCAGGACGAATTCGAGGCCGCCTACCGCGAGGGCTGGATGCCGACGCTGGCCGAGGGGGACGACGCCCGACTGCTCTGGTACACCAATCACGCCCACGGGTCCGGGCTGTCCTACAACGTGGTCACCATCACCGGCATCGTGGACGGCGCCGCCTGGGAAAGGCTCGCGCGCCGGACACAAGACGGCGACCTGCGGCCCTGGATGCGTGAGCTGGACAACCTGCGCCACGAGGTGACGGGCAAGCTCCTGCTTCCCGTCGACTGGTCACCGCTGCAAACGGTGGACCTGGCCACGGTGCCCACCGACGGTGCGACCCACCCGCTGAGCCTGTTCATGGAAGACACCGGCTGGCCCGACGCCGCGCTCGATGACTACATCCGGATGTGGGACGAGATCTATTACCGGCTGCTGTCCAAAGCCCCGAAAGAGAGGCGGATCCTCGATATCCAGGCGTGCTTTCAGGTCGCGCACGGCAGTCACCGCCGACGAGAAGCGATGCTGTGGCAGAAGATCGAGGACTTCAACAACTACGCCGCGCTGGTCCACCTGCTGACCACCGAGACGGCGCCCGAGCACAAGCGACCCGGCAGCTACATGGTCGAGGCGCTGAAATACCGCGATCAGTGGGAAAGCCGCCTGCTGCGAACGTCGGACTGGTCACCGCTGTACTGAGGCCGGTCGGTTGAGGATCCGGGCGGCCTGCTCGACCATGTCCGCCACGATGTCGGCCGCCGGCCGGACCTGCCGCAGCAGCCCCACCCCTTCGCCGACGAGAATGGCTGCGGTATCGAAATCCTCTGCGGCGACCGCCTTTTCGTAGGCGGCCACCGCTTCGGGCAGCGCGGAAGAAAGCCGGTCCTCGTTGCCGTGCCAGGTGCCGAGGAAGGTGTTGCCCAGCGCCCGCGCGTTGTAACCGTCGGGCCAATCGAGCCGCCGGACCAGGTCAAAGGCGCGGGTGCGGAAGGTGTCGTCGCCGCTGGCCGCCAGCGCCCGCTCGTGGGCGCGGGGCGACACCAACGCCTCCGGGGAGGCCCAGAACCTGGTGCCCACCAGGGCGCCGTCGGCGCCGAGCGCCAGCGCCGCCGCCAGCCCCCGGCCGTCGGTGACGCCGCCCGCCGCCAGCACGAGCGTGTCCGGTGAGCGTGCGGCGACGAGGTCGGCGACGTCGGGCACC